>CAKKQG010000295.1 GCA_919901875.1 Anaerolineales bacterium | reverse complement strand
GGTTGGCGGCGCGAGATGCGGGTGACGGCGTAAGGGTAATCGGTGGGGGCATCGCGCTCACCGTAGGTGACGACGTGAATCGAGTGACCGCGTTGAATCAATTCGGGCAGGAGGCGATAGAGGAATGTGGGCGGCCCGCCGGGTTCGGGATGAAATGTTCCAGAGACAACGCAGAGACGCATCGCGGCTTATGGCTGATTTTGGATAACAGGTGGCGGATCGTTTTCAGAGAGAATAAATCTTAAACCGAGTGGGATGAGGACAGGGACAAGCGGCAGCCACAAGCGCGAGTCTTTAGAATAACCATAAAGGAAAACAGCCATGCCGACCACCGGCACAAGGACACTGGCATATTTTAGAAACGTGGGCGCGGTTTTGAAGTTGATCCAGGCAGTGATCCAAAAAATTCCGAAGAGCAATAGGGGACGAATGAACGCGCGACTGTCTTTGAGATTGTCGGGCAAGGCGTAGGAACTGTAAGGATGAAAACCAAAATAGAGCCTGACCCCGGCGAACACGACAACGGTGATGATGAGTGAGCCGATGAGGTAAGGCAGTTGTGTCCGTTTATCTTTCTCGAAGAGAAATGCCACACCCCACACACTATATACAAAAACGATGGTTTCGCGGAACAACATCCCGGCTGGCACAATCCACAACAGATGAATGTATTGACGATTACGCAAAGCAATGAGGGCGAGGATCAGAAAGAAGAGTGTAGGAATATCCGTTGGCGCAAAACTGGTTTGCACAATAAAAAGTGGGACGGATCCAAAAAATCCTAGCACTCCGATGATCGCCCCGTGGCGACCAAACCAATGTTTGAGGTAGGCATGAAACGCCAAAGCGCACGCCCATAACCCTATAGCACGATTGATCGCTTCGGATGTTTGTAAGGAGAGTCTTGTAACGCGGCGAATCAGATCAGGGAGAAGATAGGCAACGTAGCGATATTGATAGGGTGGATCGTACGTGCCAGCGAGGATACTGTTATACGAGGTGAACATTTCGCCGTGGGAGGGCAAGTCTGTCCAGAACTGCCACCACAAGAGGACGTAAGCGGCAAGCGCGGCTAGAACTCCATACCAGATAAAAAGCGCAATGTCACGCCGATCAATTTTGTTGAAAAGTAACTTCATTCAACGCTCTCACACACTTGCCAAATTATAGAGAAACCACTCGCGCTCTTCGTGGCTGAGCTTTTGCCATCGCATTGCGTGTATCCACGATTAATTTTGCTTTGTGCCCCAAATCAGCATAATCGAACGCCGAGTGATCAGTAACAATTACCACGCAGTCAGCGTTACGGATACGATCATCCGTTAATGCTACCGATTGCTTGCTGCCCTCGCCCCCGGCGTGTTCAAGCGAAATTGTTGGGATATAGGGATCGTGATAGTCTACGATGCCGCCGCGATCCCCTAAGAGTTTGATCACATCCAGCGCGGGCGATTCGCGTACATCATCAATATCTTTTTTGTATGCCGCGCCCAAGACCAATATGCGTGAACCTTTGATCGGCTTGCTGTCATCGTTTAACGCTTCGGCGACTTTGCTCACGACGTGACGCGGCATATTCATGTTGATGTCGTCGGCGAGTTCGATAAAGCGCGCGTTGTAATTAAACGACTTCATGCGCCACGAGAGATAAAGCGGGTCAATCGGAATACAATGTCCGCCTAAACCCGGACCCGGATAAAACGGCATGAAGCCAAACGGTTTACTCTTGGCGGCGTCAATCACTTCCCACACGTTCACGCCGAGCTTGTCACATATCAACGCCATCTCATTGACCAAGCCGATGTTCACTGCGCGAAACGTGTTTTCCAAAAGCTTCACCATCTCTGCCGCTTGTGTGCCATGCACTTTAATCACTGTCGTGATTGCAGTTAAGTACAGCGCGTGAACAACGTCGGTGCAATCGTTGGTATAGCCGCCCACCACTTTAGGTGTGTTACGCACGCCGTAGTTTTTATTGCCGGGGTCAATGCGCTCAGGCGAAAAAGCAAGGAAGACATCCTCGCCGATTTTAAATCCACGTTGTTTGAGGCGCGGCAGCAAAATTTCATCCGTCGTGCCGGGATAGGTGGTGCTTTCGAGGACGATCAACATTCCTGTGTGACAATGTTTCGCCACTTCATCGGCAGAGGAGATGACGTACGACATATCTGGGTCGCGTGATTTGCCAAGAGGGGTTGGCACGCAGATGCTCACCGCATCTACCTCTTTCAACGCAGCGTAATCGGTCGTGGCAGAAAGTTTGCCGCCGCGCACCAAGGCGGCGACATCTTCGGTTGGCACATCGGGAATGTAGCTCTGGCTGGCATTGACCGAATCCACCTTGCGCTTATCAATGTCAATGCCGATCACTTTGAATCCTTCTTTGGCGAACTCAACGGCGAGAGGCAAACCGACGTAGCCCAAACCGACGACGCTGATCGCCAAACTGCGTGAGGAAACTTTTTTGAGGAATTGTTCTTTGGTTATCATAGTGTGGAGAGGAGGTAGAAACGAAAAGCGACCTTAGGGTCGCCTTGCAACAGGATTATACAATACTCAACGCCGACGCAGCTCACGCGCGCGATAGAGAATTGCCATTAACCGTTGCTGAATAGATCGAGGTGAACATAACGCGCTCACTGCGGCGTGACCTTGTTCACCAAGGTGATGCCGTCTCGGCGCGTCGGCTTTTAATTTTAAAATTTCCGCCGCGAGCGCCTGCGGGTCTTGCGGCGGGATCAGAACCAACTCGTCGTCAGGTTTAAACACTCGACGCTTTGCTTCACCATCAGCGGTGATCAATGCCCGCCCTGCCATCATCGCTTGCAATTCTTTAGTGTAAAGCGAGCGGCGTTGCTTGTCATCGGCACGGAATGTGCCTAAACACAGATGAGCGCGCTGCACCGAAACGGCAACTTGGGATGGCAACACGTATCCGGTGAAAATCACGTTGGTCAATTTCAATTCTGCCGCGCGTTGGCGCATCGCTTGAGATGTAGGACCCTCACCCAATAAATAAAAATGAATTGTTGAATCGTTTTGGAGCAAGTTTGCCGCATCAAGAATCACATCTACCCCGTGACTCTCTATGAAACTGCCATCCCAATGAATGACGAAGTGTTGATCATCGGCAGGCAGCGGTGTGGGCGCGAACAAAGCATCATCCACGCCGGGCGGCAGCCACGTAGTTCGTTCAGGCGGAATGTGGTAGAGGTTGCGAAAGTGTTCTTCATCTACCGCAGTGAGCCAGATCACCAAATCGGCTAAAGCAAACGAGATCGAATCGATCCAGCGCAAATACTTTGCCCGAAACGAATCGGGCGGAATGGAACGCTGGCAAATTACCATCTCGTCATAGAACGAGATCACCGGATCAAAAATAAGCGCGGCGCCTGTAAGGCGCGAGAGAACCCAGGCGAGGGGGACGAGCGTGTGACAAAATTCAGCGACGATGATGACCGAAGCCGCGCGCGCTTTGGGGTTACGTAAAAATTGATAGGCAAGAGAAAGCCAACGCCGCCAATTCTTCCGTTGAGGCGGCACTTGGCATTCGACCACTGACACATTTGCCAACATTAAGGCGCGGCGGATGGTGAGGTTACGAGGGTAATCAGAGCGATACGCACCAAAGTAACAGACGGATAGGTTAGCGTTCATTCAAAACAAACTCATCTGCTGCGGTGGCTCTTCCGGTTTCGCAGGTGTTGCCGTCACTTCCTTTTCGGCTTGGGCAATGGTGTCGGGCAGCTTTTTAAAATCTTCTTCGATCAGCGAGCGATACTTCGGTTGATGGAGCGCGGCGGCGGGATGGAACATAGCCACCACCAGCCGCCCTTTTACTTTTTTCGCTTGACCGTGTATCGAGGAGACTTTTGCGCCCGGAAAAAACTTTTCCATTGAGTAGCGACCCAACGTCACGATCGCTTTAGGATTGATCAAGGCGATCTGTCGCTCAAGATAATCGTTACAGGCGGCAAGTTCGTCAGGTTCGGGATCGCGATTCTGCGGCGGGCGACATTTAACCACGTTGGCGATGAACACATCGGCGCGTTTCATCTTGATGCTGGCAAGAAGTTCATCCAAAAATTTTCCGGCTTGCCCCACAAACGGTCTGCCCTGTTCGTTTTCGTGGTAGCCGGGTCCTTCGCCGATGAACATGATCTTGGCGTTATCGGGTCCTTCCCCCGGCACGGTTCTTTTGCGAGTCGAATACAACTTGCACTTCTCGCACTTGGCAATCTCGGATGCAATTTGAGATAACGAGTCGGTCATCTGATGTCTCCTGCTTGCATTACGTATTTCGTAATGCGTATTACGTATCCTTTGACGGAATACGGAATACGTTTTCAATCTTCACCTACTCGAACAAGTTTAAATTCCCACTCACCCACTCCCACAAACGCTTCAAGCCTTCGTGCGGCGGAACTTGAGGCTGCCAATTTAATTCGGCTTGCGCTTTACGAATATCGCTGACATAAACTTTTTGATCGCCGGGTCGCCACTCGCCGTATTTCGTCTCAATCTTTCTACCCGAGAGTTCCTCAAGCAACGGTCTCACATCTTCCCAAATCGAGAGCGTGAACAAAGGACCACCGCCGATATTATAAATTTTGCCCGCCACTTTTTCGGGATTCGTTAGCGCGATGTTATACGCCGCCAGCAGATCATCAATCCACAACATATCGCGCACCTGCTTGCCGTCGCCATAGATATTGATCACGCGCTTCTTGGCAGTGGCGATTACAAAGTGCGCCAGAAAACCTTGATCTTCAACCCCGAACTGCCGCGTGCCATAAATGCATGATTGTCGAAAGACAACAGTGGGCAGATCGTAAATGCGGGCGTAATCACGCACATATTGATCGCCCGATCCTTTTGAACACCCGTAGGGAGAATGGAAATCGAGAGGGTAAGATTCAGGCAAGCCCATTAGCAAATCTTTGTAACGCCAGCGCGTTTTGTCTTCGACTACTTCAATATCTTCCATGCCGCCATATACTTTGTTCGTCGAAGCGTAAACAATCACGGGCTTCATGCCAGAGAGTCGTGCCGCTTCTAACATATTGAATGTGCCAAGCGCGTTGATCTCAAAATCCTCACGCGGGTTGGTGACCGATGTTGTCACTGCCACTTGCGCCGCAAGATGATAGATCGCGTTGTGACCTTTTGCCGCAGTCGCCAACGCCGCCGCATCGCGCACATCGCCGTGAATGAAGTTCACTTCGCCCTGAGTCTTAAGCCACTCAAGGTTTTGCGGCGTGCCTTTGCGCGACAAATTATCGAACACGGTCACATCATGCCCTTCATTCATTAAACGCGCCCCCCAATTGCAGCCAACGAAACCGGCACCGCCCGTGATTAAAATTTTCATTCGCTATTCCTTAGAGATTGGAGATTAGAGATTCGTATTCCGTATTGCGTATTCCGTTTGAAGTTGGAAGTTTGAAGTTTTGAATTTTCGTCATTGTTTTTCATTCATTGTTCATTGTCTCATTGTTCATTGTTCATTGTTCATTCTCAACGGTCTCGCCGTCATCAACACCGCATCTTCGCCGTTGTCGCGGTAATAATTTTTACGCCGCCCCACTTCCTCAAAACCATACTTGCGATACAAATTCTGAGCGATCATATTCCCGGCGCGCACTTCGAGTGTCGCTTCAACAGCATTTAAACTCAAGGCATGCTCAATCATTCCACGCAATAGAATCTCGCCGATGGCTTTGCTCCGCCAATGCGGATGAACTGCAATCGTGCTGATATGTGCCTCGTCAATGATGAACCAATATCCAGCGAAACCGATCACGTTGCGTTGGGCTTTCAACCCAAACCAACGCCGCCACTGCCGCGCCTCACCATTCAGCGCGACAAAAAAATGGGCGTGGGCGTTGCCCAAAATTTCTTTGCGATACGCATCGGGAGGCCACGGGATCGGAAACGATAAACGATCAATGGCGGCAACTTGTGGGATGTCCGCCACGTCCATTGGCGCGAGTGTAATCACGACTCACCTGAAGCAGGTTGATGGGCATAGATCGGCGCCAGTGTTGCGGCGTCATCCACGTCACCGCGCACTAATCGCTCGCGTGCGATCTGCGCCAAATGAAGTGGTCGGCGTTGATAGGATTCGATCTTCCTTGAATCGATCAGACTCGATCCAACCTGATCGATCTCGCCGATGATGCGATCATTTTCTTCGGCGTGAGCCTTCAACGTCTCCCAATCGCTAACCACCCCGGCGGATGCCGACTCCCAACCACGCTGCCCGACCTTATAACGTGACCAAATAATTCGTCCGCGCCCGGCTTGGATCACCGGGATGAGTCCGCCATCAAACGGAG
>CAKKQG010000294.1 GCA_919901875.1 Anaerolineales bacterium | reverse complement strand
GAGAGATACCTTCGTCATGAGAACGATCCGCCGCATCAGCCGCCCGTTGAACACGGGCAAATGGGATCAGTTGGTGGGACTGGCGCGACGCTCGGTCACTGAGAAGCAATCCCATCTCACCGGCTTTACGGATGCCCAATTTGCGGACAGTCCGAAGAAAGAACGCACCCGTCGGGATGTTTTGGTAAAAGCAGGCTACGTCAATCCCCACGGCCTGCAAGCCCGTCAATGGAAGGCGGCGGAGAAGGACGCTTACGAAACGGTGGATCGGCAGTGGGCGGCGCTGGCCGTAGAGATTCGTCCGTTGGTGGGGCAACACACGTCGTGGAGCGAAGCCGCGCAACACTACGCTTTCTGGTTGTTGAAAGACGCGCGACGTATAGCCGAACTGGTCAGCGGGAAAGCGCCGAGTCCGACCCATTTCAGCCTGGCTGCCGCCGAACAAAAGACCGTCCGTAATTATCTGCGCCGCGTGATTCGGCGTAAACGGGGTACTCCTCCTGTGGTAAAAAAGGCGCGATCCTTCTGTCTGGATGCGAATATGTACACCGTGTTTGAGCAAGCGGGGTCGCAGTTCATCTCCGTCATGTCGCTCACGCCCCGCCAACGGATTGTCGTCCCGTTGACCGGCGATACACCCATTCTCGGCAATGTCCGCCTAGTCTTGGACTTTGAGCGGCAGCGGGTCGAAGTCCACTACACAGCGGAAGTCAAAACGCCCACGCCCCTGAAAGGTGAACCGTGCGGATTGGATGCCGGCATCAGTGAAGTGTTCACCGATGAAAAAGGGACGCGCTACGTCCCGGAGTTTGGGGAAGTGATCCGTCGTGCTTCGGATGAAATTTGCGACAAGGGTCGTAAGCGCAACAAACTTTTTCAACTGGCGAAGAAAGCCGAAGCGAAAGGCGACCCGGCGAAAGCCAAGCGCATTCACAAATTCAACTTGGGGCGGAAGAAACAGATCGCCACCCAGCGCCGCCAACGCACCGAGATGGAACGGTTGATTAACACAGCGATTCGGCAAGTCGCGCGCCAGCGCCAGCCGCAGACCATCGCCACGGAAAAGCTGGACATTCGCGGCAAAGCGCAGAGCAAGAAAATCAGTCGCCGTGTCAGTCAATGGACGCGGAGCATTTTGAAAGAGCGCACAGAGTTTTTGGCGTCGGTGGAAGGTTTCCAACGACAGCAGGTCAATCCGGCCTACACGTCGCAAACGTGTCCTACTTGCGGGTTTGTCCACAAAGACAACCGGCAGGGGGATACGTTTCAATGTCTGTATTGCGGACATGCGGATGTAGCCGACCGGGTAGCCGCCATCAATCTGAAGGCAAGATTGTTCGACTCGGAAATCACCCTTTGGACGCCGAAGGAACGGGTCAAGAAGATTTTGCTGGACAGGTTCAACGCCCGTTTGGGGACGTTTCTAAAACTGCGGGTTTGACTTATAATTTTCAGCAGAGAGGTGCTTTATGCCAATACTCAGAGAAGTCAATACGCCGTACACGGTAAATGCGGATGACAGTTCGGCGGAACGCGACACAATTATCATCCGGCGGAATGGCGAACCGGCGTGGGCTGTTGTGCCCTATACTGAGTATCAAGAATTGCAAACGATGAAGCAACGCCTTTCTCACTCTTCTGCGCCTAACCCGGAATTTGAGAAACAGTGGCAGGCTTTACAGGCGAGGATGCCACAATTGCTTAAAACTCATTTGGGTCAATGGGTTGCTATTGTGGATCAGCAGATGGTTTCAGCCGGGGCAACTTGGGAATCTGTGCTGGATGATGTGTTGGCGCGTTTCGGCAACGTGCCAATGTGTATTCATGAAGTGCTAGAGAAGCCTCATATCTATAAAATCGAGTCGCCGAGGATTATCCGTCGTGAAGTTTGAATACGATCAAAAGATCGATCCAGCGGCGCCGTTTCTGCCAGCGCGTCTTGGTAATCTTGAGTCGCCTCCGCGTTACGGCGACTTTCGCGCCAAAGTGGATACAGGCGCTGACATGACAGTGATCCCTGAGGCGGCGGTGAAGGCGCTCAACTTAACCGTTACAGATCGTCTTGAAGTGGCTGGTTTCGACAATCGCCCAACGATAGTAGATGTGTATGCTCTTCAGATCGAGCTGCCTAATGGTAAACGCGGGAAATTAAAGGCGTTTGCTTTTGACGAAGAGTATGTGCTTCTCGGCCGTGATGCTATCAATCACCTTCGTCTGTTGTTTGATGGTCCGGCTCTCACCCTCGAAATTCTCGAGTGACGGTTTCAGATTTCCGAAGTCTTCGCGGTGTGTGCGACTTCGGAAATCTCGAACTACAAAGGGCGGCTCATCGTAGACACCGTATTAGTGCGCCGCAAGATCGCCCCGACGCAAACGAGCAATTAACAGAAAGAACGTGGCGCATCAGCGATAAAAAATTTGGAGTATACTCGCGGGTAGAGGTCATTTGGCTATGACTACTATTGCGATCCATCTCACTATTCCCCCCGAAGTTTATGAAGTGTTGACGTTGGAAGCTAAAAGAGCAAAGAAGTCTCCTGAAGATTTTTCAGTAGAAGTGCTAAAAGCTTTTCTGCTTCGCCAACAAAAACTTGCTAAAGGTCAACGCTTGCTAAGAACCATGCCTCAACGCGCCAAGAAACGTTCAAACTCGTTGCGCGCCGATACCGCCCGCCGCCATGATGATTACTTGTATGGTGAGGAAATATAAACGTGGATCGAGTCATGGTGGATACGTGGGCGTGGCTAGCTCTTAATGATGAGAGCGACGCGGATTATGCCGTTGCGAAAATTGCCAATGACGACCTACTGGATCGCGGTTGTATTTTTGTGACCACCAATTTTATTCTCGATGAAGCCTATACGTTGTTGCGTCGGCGTGTGTCAGCGCAACAGGCAATCCAATTTGGCAACGATATTCAGCAAGCGGTAGATAGCGGCGCACTGGAATTGGTTACAATCAATCCAGAGATCGAATCTGAAGCATGGAAAATTTTTGCGAAGTATGATGAAGTGAAAGGGTTGTCATACACCGATTGCACAACTTTTGCGGTGATGCGGCAACAGAAAATGACCGAAGTCTTTACGGCGGACGATCATTTTTCTATGATGGGCTTCACCAAGTATCCGTAGAGGTGTTAGTGAGACTAGGAGCGTGACTAAAATAAAACGTCCCGAAGAGTTTTGCAAACCTTCGGGACGTTATTTTTTACTGTTTCCTTTTTAGGCGTTCTAATTCCGCGCGTAATCGTGTGACCTCTGCTTCAGCAGCGTCGGCGCGCGCTTCGGCGGTGCGCCACGCTACTTCTGCCGCGCGCCGCGCGGTTGTTTCCTTGTTGGGCGGCAGCAGCTCTTTGCCTGTTTTCGTCTCCCACAACTTAATCATATCTGCTTCACTGCCAATCGTGAGTCCCAACATTTCACTCTTCAGTTTTCCCTCCACAAGTGGAATGGCCTGGTAGTCTCCGTCCACCCAATTAAAACCTTGCAGGCGCGGCTTGAGGTATTCATCAAGCGGGTCGAACAAGAAGTATTCTTGCACTCCCAACCATGCGTAGAGTCCTTTTTTCGTCCAACGATCTTCTGACTGTGTTCCTCTGGATGTGAACTCAAAAATCACGTCGGGCTTCTTGCCTTCTTTCCAAGTAAACCAAGAGCGTCGCTTGTGCGGTGACGCGCCAAAAACTATAAACGTATCCGGCGCAACTCGTTGTGTGGGATCGCCCTCTTCGTAATACACCAGCATATTTGCGCCGACGTACACCTCCTGCCCTTCAAAAAATGTGCGTAACATTGCCAAGACGTAAGCGATAAGCGTGACATGATAATCGGTCTCTGCCATTTGTTCACCATCTGATGAAGGGTAGTCTATGTCACCCGGCGTAGCGGGGCGCAGTTTTATAGGATTGTTGGGAGCGTAGTTCACAGCCATAACACACCTCGTGCAATTTACTTTAGCGATGTTAGCGAGAAAAGTCAATCGTCAGTTGCTCGTACGGTTTCAGATTTCCGAAGTCGCACACACCGCGAAGACTTCGGAAATCTACATATCTCTTACTGATTTACAAACGCCACGCCATCGACTCTTCGACATTCCTCCCCGGCGCACTTCATCATCTCCGCCAATCGAGTCGAAAGCTCTTTCAGCAACTCCGCATTCGCGCTCTTGGCGATGTTGTTCAATTGATACGGGTCCTTCGCCAGATCGTAAAGTTCCTTCTCGCCCGTCTCATATTCCACGTAGGTGTATTTTGTCGTGCGCAATCCGGCGAAGTCCGGGTTGCCGCCCGCGCCAAGTCGGCCGCCGCCCACCGCAGGGCGCGGGGTTGCCGTCGGTTGCGGTTGTGACGAATCTTCGTCGCCATCATCACCGCGTTGAATCAAGAAGCACTGCCGCCAATCTTTTGTTGAGGGCGGATTATTTTTCAACAATGGCACAAGAGATCGCCCGTCCAGCGCAATATCGGCTTTCGCGCCCGCCAACTCGATCCACGTTGAAGCCAGATCAATGTTGCCGCTTAAGTGATCCACCGTTTTGCCCTTAGGCACGCCGGGCCCGCGCACGATCAACGGCAGGCGAATATCTTCTTCGTACGGTTGTTGCTTGCCAGCTGTTAAACGATGTTGCCCGAAGTGATAGCCGTTATCTGAGGCAAAGAAAATGTAAGTGTTGTTCAGTTGATTCGTTTCCTTCAACGCATTCACGATTGTTTCAACGGCGTCATCTACTGCTTGAAGTGACTGCAATCGCTTGCGATATTCTTCTTCCATGTTGGCGATCTGCTTGTCGGTTAACTTATTTGATCGTTGCAGATGAGCGGGCTTATCACTCATATCATCTTCGTTGAAGCTCGGCGGGCGCGGTAGCTTCACGTCGGCGAAAAGTTTTTCGTGGCGCGGCGCGGCGGTGGCGGGCGTGTGCGGCGCATACACCGCCACATAAGCGAAGAACGGCTTGCCCTCCTTGACGCTTGTTTGAATCAACTGCACAGTTTTTTTGGCGTAGACATCCGTGCCGTACTCTTCGGCTTTGGTGCCATACTGCACCATCTTGCCATTTTCGTTCAGCGTGTAACCGAACTCGTTGTAAGCGTTGCCGCGCACCGCGCTATACCACTCCGTCCAACCCGGCGGCACATAATTTACCCCGGCCTTACCCGGATAACCGTTTAGATATTTTCCGGCGAGCATCGTGCGATAGCCGGCATTTTGCAACCACACAGCCGCCGTTGATTTTTCTAAACCCAATTCATAAACTCGCTCAAAGCCGCCGTTATCGGGCGTGCCATTGCCAAAAATTTTCGAGTTGTTCGCATACTGCCCGCGCAGCGTCGCCACGCGCGATGGACAGCACAACGAAATGTTCACCAAATAATTGTTGAACGACACACCCTGATCGGTGACGAGCGATTTTAATTTTGGCATCACTTCTAAATCAGTGGAAGCCATATCATCTGCCAAGATGAAAATGATGTTGGGGCGCGCGCTGGGCGGTGTCGCTTGGGGTGTCGCCGCCGATGTCGGCGCAACAGTGGAGGCAGGCGACGCTGTATTCTGCGGCGCAGCTGTGTTTGCGGGTGTTGCTGTGTTGCTCCCCAAGTTGATCGTCACCGATGGCGGCAGTGAACTGCACGCGGCGACGATGATGGATAGAGTGATCAAAAATATGTTACGCATGAATTCTCCTTGTTACCTCAGCCATTCGTTTACTGCTTTATCAAATTCTTCTCTTGCTTCCATATACACGACATGACCGGCGTTTGTAAATAGCCTTAAGTGTGCATTCGGCAAAAGGCTGATCACTTCACGATTGAGCGGCACGAGGCGATCTCGCTCGCCCCACACTACGAGTGTTGGAGTATGGAGTTGGCGCAAGGATGTTGTGGGCAGATCGAGCATCCACAAAAATCCGCCAGAGAGATACCACCACCAGCGCCCGCTTGAGAAAAATTCTTTGAGGATGAGATCGAAGTAGTGGCGCTGTTGCGTTGTGAGACGATCCGGTTCGCCCCAAACATACTCAATAACGTCATCGGTGAAGCGGGCGAGTGATGGCATGAAAAAAATTCGCGGGAAGGTGTTGCCGAATCCGGTGGGGGCGCACAGGATGAGGCGGCGCACGCGCTGAGGATGTTGAAGGGCGTAACGAGCCGCAATGCCGCCGCCGGTTGAGTGCGCGCACAGATCGAATTGATCGAGTCCCATTGAATCTATAAAGGCGTTAAACCATTCGAGCGTGCGATGAGGCGAGAGAAAAGAGGACCGTCCGTGCATGGGCATGTCGGGCGCGATGACGAGCCGATCTTGCGCCAGAGTGTTTATGTTGTCGAGAAACGTTGCCGCTTCGATCACGCCGCCGTGAAGCATGACGAGAGGCGGGAAAAGACCCGAAGGGTTTCGC
>CAKKQG010000293.1:1552-3178 GCA_919901875.1 Anaerolineales bacterium | reverse complement strand
GGTTTCGCGGCGCGAGTCAATGCCAAAATTTTTGCGCGGGAGTTGGGCAGAGTGAATAACCCGTGACTACTCCTTCTTAATACGCCCGATCAACTTAACGAGCTCCTCAAGGTGCGGATTTAATTCCAACCCTTTCATCTCCAAATGTTCAAAGTCGGGACGGCTCAAGATCGGCGCTTCCACTGAATCGAAGTTATCCATCATTGCTCCTGCCATCGCGGCGATCAGTGCGTCGTATTTCTCTAGCTCGGCGCGAAGTTTTTTGAGATCGCGCTGATCATAGTAGCCGCCTTCGTCGGTCACACTCTTAACCACCCCCAGACTTTTGAAATAATCGAGCATGGCGACGACGGACAGATGACAACGATAAAAATGACTGACGCCATGTTGATTGGCATATTGCGTTTTACAAAACGAACTCCACCGCCAGCCGCTGATCTCGGTCTGAACCGTCTTGCCCTCTAACACAACAGACTCGGGGTAGCGGGCGAATCCAAAATTGGCGTGTTCGCATCCCGCGCCGACCACCACGCGGAAGATATACGCTTCAAGCGGCTCGATGCTGTGATAGTGTTCGTCGTCGAACGAGTGATAGATGCTTGCCTGAATCTTCGCCCAATGCCATTCGTCCTCATCGGCGTCGGTAAAATCATCTTCGCTGAAGTGATCGATCTCTGATACAGATTCGAGAGGCAAGAGCTTGGCAAACTCGCGCGCCGATTCGAGATGCGCGGTCAGTTCATCGCGGGTGGCAGTGGGTGGTGCTTGGAGGGTGTAGTGAATTGTGAGTCCCATGAGTTGATCATACTTCAGAAAATGATTCCCTCAACTGATTAACAAAAAAGCCCCTTCGAGTTGCTGTTTGCGAACTCAAAGGGGCTTATGCTATCGAATGTTTCCTTACCCTTTCACATACTTATCAAACCACGCCAACGTCTTTGCCCAGGCGTCTTTAGCGGCTTCGGCGTTGTAGGCGGCGCCGGTGTCGTTGTTGAAGGCGTGACCGGCTCCTTTATAAATCATCTTGTCAAACATTTTATTATTTTTCTTCATCGCCTCTTCAATCGTTGCCGCGCTTGAGGTGATGCGCGTGTCGGTCTCGCCATACATGGCTAACACGGCGGCGTTGATCTTCGGCACATCTTCTACAGGCGGGATAGGTCCGTAATAGGGCACCGCCGCTTTGAGCTCGGGAATTCCAGTCGCTGCGCGCCAAGTGACGCCGCCACCGAAACAAAAACCGACCATGCCGAATTTGCCTTTGCTCACGAAGGCTTGAGTGTTGAGATACGTCATGCCATCTTTAAAATCCTGAACATTCTGCGTTTGCGGGGCGTTTGCCAACAAACCCGGCACTTGTGCCGCGTCAGCGATCTTGTCGAGACCACCTTGACGTGACAGTAAATCAACGCCGAGTCCAACGTAACCCGCTTTGGCGACCCGGCGTGTAACATCCTTGATGTGATCGGTCAGTCCGCGATTTTCGTGACAGACCAAGATCGACGGAAAGGGCCCATCGCCTTTGGGCTTGGCGAGATAGGCAATGATGTTGACTCCACCTTGTCCCGGATATTGAATCATCTTCGCTTCGATTGATGGATCATCCGCGCTGACTTTGAGATCACC
>CAKKQG010000293.1:0-1452 GCA_919901875.1 Anaerolineales bacterium | reverse complement strand
AAACTTTCTGCCAGCGCAATGCCGCCGACGATCCCGGCGATCCGTTTCAATGCATCACGGCGACTCATCTTGCCTTCTTGATACTCCTCGACAAACTCATCAACGAGGTATTGGGCGAGACTTTCATCTCTTGTGTTGCTTGGTTGTGACATAGCTCTCTCCTCTGAAGTAAAGATGAAAACAGTATAGGACAAACAAAATAAAAGTGATGCGAAAATGATGTGTTATTCATTCAACTCTAATCAATTGACCAATCCGCCTCTCTATGATATTCTCTCGCGCGTCATGCAAAAACAAATTCGTCATCACCATCATCTTTTCGCCCAACCGATTCCGAGAGTTGGTTAGTTCTGCTTAACCACACACACGCCCTCTCGGTTAATCCGTGAGGGCTTTTTTATTTTAGCGACTGGCTGTTGGCGATTAGCGGCTGGCGGGAGAGATCAATATGAACAAGGTTAAGAGTTACCGTGATTTAGAGGTTTGGCAACGCGCTGTAAATTTCTCGGTTCAACTTTATCAGGTCACGGAAGAGTTCCCGAAATCGGAGCAGTATGGTTTGACGAATCAGATGCGTCGAGCGTCAGTATCTATTGCATCAAATATTGCAGAAGGACACGGTCGTTCCGATCCGGAGTTTGGACGATACTTGTTTATTGCGCGCGGCTCGCTTGCTGAACTCGAAACGCAAATGGAAATTGCGAAACGCATCGGTTATTTAAAAGAGTCCACTTACGTACAGATGACTGAAGAATCAAATATTCTTGGTAAGCAGCTTAATGTTTTATCTCAACGAGTGACTGGTCGCTAGCCGCCAGCCGCCAACAGCCAACTACAATGAACCGTTCCGACATCCGCCTCGCCCTTCCCTCCAAAGGTCGCCTCGAACCCGAGTCGCTCGAATTTCTTGCCGCCTGCAGCTTGCGCGTCTACAAACCCAACCCGCGCCAGTATCAAGCAAGCATTCCCGCCATTCCGAATCTCGCCGTTCTCTTTCAACGTCCGGGAGATATTGTCGTCGGCGTGCGCGCCGGCAGTTTAGATTTTGGCATCGCCGGTCTCGACATCGTCGCCGAGAAAAAAGGTGACAACGGCGATGTGCTGATTTTGCATGATGAACTTGGATTCGGCGAATGTGCGCTCACGCTCGCCGTGCCGGAAGAATGGAACGTCACCGATCTCAAAGGTGTTGCCGCCGTTGCCCGCGCCACTTTGGGTGATCGCCAGATCCGCGTCGCCACCAAATACCCAACGCTCACCGCGCGCTTTCTCGATCAACACAACCTCACACCCTATCAACTGATCAACGCCGAAGGCACGCTAGAGATCGCGCCGATCATCGGTTACGCCGATTTCATTTCCGATCTTGTCTCGTCGGGTCAAACACTGCGCGACAATCGCCTGGTGCCGTTGAGTGATGGCGTCATTCTTAAATCGCAAGCGTGCCTCATC
>CAKKQG010000292.1 GCA_919901875.1 Anaerolineales bacterium | reverse complement strand
CCTCCACCGAAACTCGCAGCCCCATCTCGTATGCCGAAGAAGCGAAAGAGCAATTTTCGCTGGGGCGGTTGGACAACGCCGTGCAAGCGTATCAAAAGGCGATTGAGCTCGAATCTACACGCATTGATTATTGGATTCAGTTAACGCGGGTTCAAGTGTATGCCGATAAACCGAAAGACGCGGTGAAGTCGGCGCAAACGGCGATCTTAATTGATCCGAAGAATAGTATGGCGCACGCCGTTCACGCGCTGGCGTTAGATTGGAATGGGGACTACGCCGCCGCCAGTGATGCCGCCGTGCGCGCGATACAACTTGATCCTAATAATGCCTTGGCTCACGCCTACTACGCCGAGATTTTGACCGACTCGCAACGTTGGGCGCAAGCGGGCGATGAAGCGCGGCTCGCCTTGTCACTCGATCCAAACAGTATGGATGCCTATCGCACGTTTGGATATTACATGGAAAGCACAGGCAACTACAGGCAAGCGATTCAAGCCTATCAATCAGCCATCAAAATTAATCCGAATCTTGGATTCTTATATAAACAAACGGGCGTTAACTTCCGCCAATTGAGAGAATACGACATTGCAATTCAATATTTTCAACGGGCGCAGGCAATTAACCCGAATGATATCGAAACGTATATTTTGATCAGCCGCACGTATTTCCAAACAGGCGAGTATGGTCGCGCCGCGCAGTATCTCGAATCGGCGTTGGAACTTCAGCCGGACAACGCCCGGCTGCATGGGCAGTTGGGCATGGTGTATTTCAAAGCCCTCAACTATGAAGGGGCGATTGAGGAATTGGCTTGTGCTGTGGATGGTTGTGATTGGGAAACAGAAAAAAAAATGAAGGTGAAAGTGCCTGGCTTGCCGCTCGAAAAAGGCAACTTGGAATTCTTTTATACCTACAGCTCTGTCCTCTCCGCTTTGTCCACGCCAGAGAAGCCTTATTGCAAACGGTCTTTGCCGTTAATGGAACAGATCAAAGCCTTCGCGCCCGATGACAAAATTGTTGCCGGAATTGTGCAAGAAAATATCAACATTTGCGTTATAGCGGCTAATGCTACCCCGAAACCTATCGGCACGCCCACCCGCGCCCCGTTGAACCAGACGCCCGTCGCCACTGTCACGGCGGCGAAACCGACTCCCACTTTTACCCCCACCCGTCGCCCCTAAAAGATGTAAGGCAAATTGTCAATTTGCCCAACGACTGCCGAGTGTTAGAAATTTGTCTGAATCTGCTCAGACCTCTTGACACTGCTTAATCAACGTTGTATCATGCCATTATCAAGTTAGCACTCGCCCGAAAAGAGTGCTAACTTGTCTCCGTGTATAGCGATTTCAAAAAACTTTTATCAAAATCCAAGGAGGATTTTCAATGGCTCTAAATCTCAAACCTCTAGGTGACCGCGTCGTGGTCAAACCGCTCGAACAAGAAGAGCGAACAGCGACGGGCATTGTCTTGCCCGAAACTGCCAAAGAGAAACCGCAGAAGGGTGACGTGCTGGCGGTCGGTCCGGGTGCGCGTGACGAATCAGGTAAGCGCATCATAATGGACGTGCAAGTTGGCGATCAGGTGTTGTTTGCCAAATATGCCGGCACCGAAATCAAAGTGGATAGCGACAAGTTGCTCATCTTAAAAGAGAGCGATATTCTCGCCATCATCGAAGAAGGCAAAGTGCCTTCCAAGAAAAAGTAATCTGCGTTTTAATTTAGAAAGGATATCACCTCATGGCAGCGAAACAAATAATTTTCCAAGAAGAAGCTCGCCGCAAGCTTCAAAAAGGTATTGATACTCTGGCAACTGCGGTCGCAACAACCCTCGGCCCCAAAGGTCGCAATGTGGCGCTCGACAAGAAATTCGGCGCGCCGACTGTGACACACGACGGCGTGACTGTTGCTAAAGAAATCTCTCTCGAAGATCCGTACGAAAACATGGGCGCGCAATTGCTGGCTCAAGCCGCAAGCAAAACCAACGACATCGCCGGCGATGGCACCACGACCTCTACCGTGTTAGCCCAAGCGATTGTCAACGAAGGTCTCAAGATGGTCGCCGCCGGCTCGAACCCGATGTTGATCAAACGCGGCATTGAGAAAGCCACCGAAGCCGCCGTTGAAAGCATCCGCAAGCAAGCGCAGAAGATCGAAGGCAAAGATGAGATCGCTTCTGTTGCCGCCATCTCCGCCGCCGATCAAAACATCGGCAACCTCATCGCCGAAGTGATGGACAAAGTCGGCAAAGACGGCGTCATCACCGTTGAAGAGTCCAAAGCGTTGGAGTTCGAAACCGAGTATGTGGACGGTATGCAATTTGATCGTGGTTACATCTCGGCTTATTTCATGACCGCGCCCGAATCGATGGAGGCGGTGATCAACGATCCCTATATCCTGATCTACGACAAGAAAATCTCCGCCGCCGCCGACATCGTTCCGATTTTGGAGAAGCTAGTGCAGATCGGCAAACGCGATCTGGTCATCATCGCCGAAGACGTGGACGGCGAAGCGTTGGCGACTCTGGTGTTGAACAAACTGCGCGGAATGCTTAACGTCCTCGCCATCAAAGCCCCCGGTTTTGGCGATCGCCGCAAAGCAATGTTGCAAGACATCGCCGTTCTCACCGGCGGAACCGTGATCACCGAAGAACTCGGCAAGAAGCTCGAAAGCACCACCGTGGCCGATCTCGGACGCGCCAAGAAAGTTGTCGCAACGAAAGACGACACCACCTTAGTAGATGGTGAGGGCGCGGCGAAAGCGATCAAGGGTCGCATCGAAGAGATCAAAGTTGAAATTGATAAAAGCACTTCGGATTACGACAAAGAGAAGTTACAAGAACGCTTGGCGAAGCTCAGTGGTGGTGTTGCCATCATCCGCGTGGGCGCCGCCACCGAAGTGGAACTGAAAGAGAAGAAGCACCGCGTCGAGGATGCACTCTCTGCCGCGCGCGCTGCAATTGAAGAAGGCATCGTGGCGGGTGGTGAAGTTGCCTTGATCAATGCCACGGCTGTGTTGGAGAAGTTGAAACTCGATGATGATGACGAACAAGCGGGTGTCACCATCATTCGTCGCGCACTTGAAGCGCCGTTACGCAAGTTAGCCTCGAATGCCGGCGCGGATGGATCGGTGATCATTTCCGAAGTCCGCCGCCGCGCCAAGGAAGAGAAGAACAAGAACATCGGCTACAACGTGATCTCTGGCGAATACGTGGATATGATCAAAGAAGGCATCATTGACCCGGTGAAGGTTGTGCGCGGCGCGTTGGAAAACGCGGCGAGCATTGCGGCGATGATCCTCACCACCGAAGCGCTCATCACCGACATACCCGAAAAAGAAAAACAGATGGCGCCCCCGCCGCCGGAATACTAAAGACAGTGTGATGTAAAACGAAAAGACCCTTCGGATTTTAGAAACCCGAAGGGTCTTTTTTTTATCTTCCTCCCAACCACATTACCAACCCGCACACCGCGCCCGATGCTAAGATTCCCAAGCATCCTATCGCGAAAATTTTGATCGTTAGCTTGAACACAAAATGCAGAACGATCCACGCAATACACAACGCGGCGATGAAAAGCAGAAGCGGGATAAGGCTGGTGAGGGGTTCGGCGAAAACGGGTGAGAGCATCATAGCGACTCCTTCTTCAAAAAACAAACTTCAAAAATTCAAAATCCCAAAAACCCAAAATCCCAACTTCCAATCTCCAATCTCCAATCTCTAACTTCTAACCACCCAACCACCTAACCCCTACCCCTCCATATTCTCCTTCACCACCCACACCACAATCATAATCCCGATCACGTTCAACGCGGTGGAGAGTGCCCCGTTCCAAAAGAATCCGTAGCGAAGCAGCACTGTGCCGAGCAATGCCCCGAACATACGCCCCGCCGAGTGCGAGGCCACGTTGAAACTCATCATCAACCCGCGCGACTTTGGCAATAAGCCACTGACGAGCGGCAGAGTGGAGACAATCGTAAATTCAAATGTGATGTAGACGAAAAAGATCGCCGCCAGCGCAATGATGATGTTGGATGTGGCGAATGGCAAGATCATGTTAGCGATCCCCGACAGCGCCAAACCGATAGCGATGGATTTTTTCTTGCCAATGCGATCCACAAAGCCCGCCACGAGCCCTTCACCGATCAATTCTGACGCGGCGATGACCATCGTGCTTAACCCTAACTGCACCACGCTGATCTTGAACGTATCTTCCATCCAGATCCCATACACGCTGTTTAAATTCTCGTTGCCAAATGAGATCAAAAACCCGATGCTCAACGCGCCCAACACACTGGGGTTTTTGATGATCGCCTTCCATCCACCTTCGCTGAAAATGTTTTTGTGCGCCAGCCCCTTGTCATTCGGAATGATCAGCCACAACCCTAACCCGGCAATGAATCCCGCAAGGGCAATGGGCGTGAATGCCGAATGCCATTGATAGCGATCAATGATCAACCCGACCAGTGGCACGCCCACTAAAACCGATCCCGACCAACCCAATTCAGTGAGGGCAATGACCAAGCCGCGTTGCGAATACGGCGTGCGATCACTGAGATGCGCTTGCCACGCCGGATCGAAAATAAATTTTGAGATCGTCGTCATCAAGATCGCTGCGACAAGGGTGAGATAGCTAGGGAAGAGTCCGACGATGAGCCAACTCACGCTGAACACGCCGAGACCGATCAACATGGCGTGGCGGCGTCCCCAGCGATCGGAGATCGATCCAAAGAGTGGGGCGATGATCCCTAATCCGCCGCGTAACGAGAGGATCGCCGTCAACGATTCAATCGGCATGTTGAGCCCGCGACTGAACGCGGGCAAGAACGGATAGATCATGCGGTGCGCGGTGTTAAGCACAATGCGCGCGATCACTGCCGCGACAAGTTGAAAGCGGAAACGTTGGTGGTTATTCGGTTGAGTCATTTAGAGATTGGAGGCTACGGAATACGCAATACGAAATACGTGTTGCGTATTCCGTATTGCGTAGAGCAAACTATTCTTTATTGAGGATAGATCGAATCTTCGTCGCCGTCTTGCGCGCCAGAGTCAGCGCCAGACCGAGCTTCGCTTGCTTGTCAATCAACACCGCCAACGTCGCATCGTCGGTGCAAGGATACACGCCAATCGCCCCATGCTCACCCTCGATCATCACGCGATCCAAATTGCCCTGCGCCAATCGTTGCAAGGTGCGCTCGGCAAGACCGGTGATCAACGCCGTCGTTGCCGCCACCGAATGCCCGCCTTGCGGATCGTTGAAGTCATCCGATGCAGGTGGGTATGCTGCAATTACCAGACCGTCCACGTTCACGATCACTGCGGCGCGAATCCCCGACATGTTGCGGGTAAGATTTTCCAGCGTTTGAGTTAGCGTGTCTTCACGATATTGTGTCGTCATAATAAAAGTATAGCATGAGTTTTATTAACTTTGTGCTATGCTATTAACCGCACTCCAATATCCAACTTCCAACATTCAACCTCTCACTATGAACCCACGTATCCTTGTTGTCGAAGACGAAGACAAAATTTCCGATCTGTTACGGCGCGGCTTGTCCTACGAAGGCTATCGCGTAGATGTGGCGCGTGATGGTCAAACAGGATTGAACCTCGCGCGTGATAACCCGCCCGATCTGGTGATCCTCGATTGGATGTTGCCGGGGATGGACGGACTCGAAGTCTGTCGCCGCCTTCGCAGTGGTGGCCCTGTGCCCATCATCATCCTCACCGCGCGCGACTCCGTCGCCGATCGAGTCATCGGGCTCGACGCTGGCGCCGACGATTACATGATCAAACCATTTTCGTTTGACGAACTTCTGGCTCGTTTGCGCGCCCTGCTTCGCCGCGCCTCACCGCAATCGCCTGAAGTTTTAAAGTTCGCCGATCTCACTTTAGACACCGGCACACGCCGCGCCTTTCGTGGTGAACGCGCCATTGATCTCACCGCCAAAGAATATGAACTGCTCGAACTCTTTATGCGGAATCCGCGTCAGGTGTTAACGCGCGACGTGATCTTTGATCGCGTGTGGAGTTACGACTTCGGCGGCGAGAGTAACATCATCGAGGTCTATATCCGTTACCTGCGTCAGAAGCTGGAAGGCGAAAACGAAGCACGGTTGTTACATACGGTGCGCGGTGTGGGCTACGTGCTGCGCGAGGAATGATGAATGATGAACGATGATCGTTTTTGTTCATTGTTCATTTGTCATTGTTCATTATTTCTTGTCCATCCGTCTTCGCCTCGCTTTATGGTATAGCGCCATCCTCGCCGTCGTCATCAGTTTGTTCGGCATCGTGGTCTGGGGCGTGCTGGTCTTCAGCCTCACCAACCAAATGGATGACCGCCTGAATCAAACGGCTGAACAAGTGGTGCGCGTCAGCTCGGTCACGCCGATCAGCGATCTCTCGATACTCACCATCCCTCAACTGGATATTTTTCAAGCCGACGGACTCTACATCCAAGTCTTAGACACTTCGGGTCGAATACGCGGCGCATCGCAGAACATCAATCGTCTGGAGCAGCCGCTTGATCCTGACCTGATCGGCGCGAGCGAGAAAACGATTCGCAGCGTGATCGTTAACCGCGCGCGGGTGCGCGTCCTCACCGCGCCGCTTGTGTCAACGGGCGGTAAACTGTTGGGTTATTTGCAGGTCGGCGCGTTATTGCGCGATGTGGATCAGGCGACGAATCTTCTAGTCTTGACTCTGGTTTCAGTCGGCGTGCTGTCGGTTGTGTTATCTGCCATCAGCATCGCCCTCACCACACGCCGCGCGCTCCGCCCTATCGAAACGATCACCGAAGCCGCCTTGCAGATCACTCGCGCCGATGATCTCTCGCGCCGCATTCCGTTCAAAGGCACCTCCAACGACGAAGTGGGTCGCCTCACCTCGGCTTTCAACAACACGCTGGAACGTCTGGAAAGACTCTTCAACGCCCAACGCCGCTTCCTCGCCGACATCTCACACGAACTTCGCACGCCGCTCACCGCCGTGCGCGGCAACGTCGATCTTCTGCGCCGCATGAAGACGCCCGATAAAGCCTCGCTCGACGCCATTCAATCGGAAGTGGATCGCATGTCGCGTTTGGTCGGCGACTTGTTGATGTTGGCGCAAGCCGAGAGCGGCAACCTGCCGATCCTCAAAGCCGAATTGGAACTCGACACGTTGTTGCTCGAAGTGTATCGTGAGTCAACGGTGTTAGCCGAGAGCAAAGTGACGGTGACGTTGGGCGAAGAAGATCAGGCGCGCGTGATCGGTGATCGCGATAAGCTCAAGCAAGTGATTCTGAATCTGGTGGGTAACGCGATCAAATACACCCCACACGGTGGCACCGTCACACTCGGTTTAGCTTGCCTCAACGGTTGGGCACGGGTGACGGTGTCCGATACCGGAGTCGGCATCCCAGCCGAAGATCTGCCGCGCGTCTTTGATCGTTTTTATCGCGTGGATAAATCGCGCACGCGCACCACATCCGATGTGGGCGGCGCCGGTCTCGGACTCTCCATCGCCAAATGGATCGCGCAAGCGCACGGCGGACGTTTAGAAGTGAGCAGTCAAATTGGAAAAGGATCGTGCTTCTCGTTGTGGCTGCCGTTGAAGATGTAGTAAAATGCGCCCTTGTTAAACTACAGACCTCGAAGGTCTGCACGACCTTCGAGGTCTTTTCTATGGAGTCATAATG
>CAKKQG010000291.1:4613-15721 GCA_919901875.1 Anaerolineales bacterium | reverse complement strand
CGCAACAGCGCCGGATTATATTGAATGAGGACAAACAACCACAGGGGAATCAATCCTAACACCGAGACCAGCGCCACCGCGCCCAGAACAATGGCTAACCAATCAATGCCCTCGTCTTCCTCTTCTTCGCCGTACACCTCTTCTTCCTCAATGTGTTTGATCACGGTCGGCGCGGGTTGAGTACGATGAGAGACTGATGGGCGCGTGGGCGTGGTGGCAGATGGCGAAGGGCGAACCGGTTGCGGCGTGGACGACGGTGTCACCGCCACGGCTACCCGACCCATCGTCATATCCGTTCCACGTTCACCGTACGAGTGCAAAATGTGTCCGAGTTGATCGGCATTGCGATAGCGCAGCGCGGGTTCTTTCGACAAAACTTTTTTGATGATGCGCTCGATGGCATCGGGGATGGCCGGGTTGTATAGCGACAGCGATGGCACTTCGTCGCGGACGTGCATCAACGCTAACAGTGTTGGCGTCTCGGATTGAAACGGCAAACGTCCGCTCAACATTTCGTACAACATGATGCCGATGGAATACACATCCGAAGCCGGCGTGGGCGCATTACCGGTTGCCTGTTCGGGCGAGAAGTATTGCGGGCTGCCCCACACGATCTCATTCGATTCTTGTGGATGAATACTAATGAGCGCGCGGGCGATGCCGAAGTCGGTTACTTTGACTCGACCTTCGGGCGTGATCATAATGTTCTGCGGTTTGAGATCGCAGTGAACCAGCCCGGCGCGATGGGCGTAACCCACTCCGGCGCATAGTTGCGTGGCGTACTCTATTGTGCGTTCAAGATTAAGTGGCGCTTCGTCGCGGACGATCTGTTTAAGCGTTTGCCCTTCGATGAATTCCATCACGATGTAATAGCGTCCGCTGTCTTCGCCGAAATCGTGAACGGTGACGATGTTGGGGTGGGCAAGGTTGGCGGCGGCGCGCGCTTCTTGTAGGAATCGATTCAAGAATTCCGTATCGCGCGTATAACTCTCGCGCAGAACCTTAATCGCCACAACTCTTCCCAGCGACATGTCCTGCGCTTTGTAAACGAGTGACATCCCTCCCGCGCCAATTTGAGCCAGGACTTTATAACGGTTGTTGAGCAATGCCTCGGGCATGGAATAAATTATATAGCGAATGGCTTGTGGCGGATAGCGAATGGCGGATGGCAGATGGCGGATCGCTATCTGCGATTTGCTATACGCTATTTGCGATTTGCTATACGCTATCTGCGATTTGCCATACGCTATAATCGCCGCACTACTTGATGAGGAGAAATAATCATGATGCAAAAAATTTTGCGGATGAATAAACTTTACTGGTTGTTGATCGCCGCGCCGATAGCGATCATCGGCGAGTTCACCCACATGCCGCCTCTCACGCTGTTCCTTCTTGCCTGTGTCGCCCTGATTCCGTTGGCGGGCTTAATTGGCGAAAGCACTGAGATGCTTGCCGAGCGAACAGGTCCGCGCATCGGCGGTTTGCTCAATGCCACGCTGGGTAACGCCGCAGAATTGATCATCACCATTGTCGCGCTCAGCCGAGGGTTGACCGAGCTGGTCAAAGCGTCCATCATCGGCTCAGTTTTGGGCAACCTGCTTTTGGTGTTAGGCGCGAGTCTCTTGTTAGGTGGGCTGAAAAACGGTTCGCAGAAATTTGATCGCGTACGCGCCGGACAAAATTCCACGATGTTGCTGATGGCGATGGTGGCACTTTCTATCCCCTCATTATTTAGTGACGCGATTGGTCCCGATACGTCTGTCGGCGTTGAAGCGCTGAGCATGGGCGTGGCGATCTGCATGATCTTCGTCTACGCCTTAGGAATGATCTATGCTTTTCGATCATCAAGCTCCGACACGCCGCTCACACGCCCTTCGGCAGAACACGCTCACGGCGCAAAACATTTATGGTCAGTTCGCACAGCGGTGATCGTTTTGTTGTTGGCTACAGTGGGCGTGGTCTTCCTCAGTGAACTATTAGTGGGCGCGGTTGAGCCCATCGTCAAACAGTTTCCCTTCATCACCGAATTCTTCTTGGGCATTGTTCTGATCCCCATCGTAGGCAACGTCGCCGAACATATCGTCGGCGTGCAAGTAGCAATGAAGAATCAAATGGATTTGAGCGTGGAAATTTCTGTCGGCTCCAGCTTGCAGATCGCCTTGTTCGTCGCGCCCATGTTGGTATTTGTCAGCTTACTCTTCAAGCCGCCCTATCTCACTCTGCACTTTAATCAATTCGAATTGATCGCTGTGATCGCTGCCTCGTTCATTACCTCCTTGGTCAGTACCGACGGCGAAACCAACTGGCTCGAAGGCGCGCACTTGTTGGTGGTCTACGTGATGTTGGCGTTGGCGTTTTTCTTTTTGCCAGCGTAATGGCGGATGGCAAATGGCTGATGGCAAATGGCGGATAGCGATATGCAATGCGCTATCCGCGATACGCTACCCGCTATGCTATAATCCCGCCCGACATCACCAAAGGAGTTTCGTTGTGGGCACCTATATCAACATCATTCAAATCATTTTGTCAGTCGCGTTGATCGCCGCCATTGTGTTGCAGAGCAAAGGCGCCGGGTTGGGCGGGCTGAGTGGCGGCAGCGAAGGCGGCGGCGTGTTTCGCGCGCGGCGCGGCGTGGAGAAATTGTTGTTCAACATCACCATCGTCCTCGCCATCGCTTTCTTCGTCACCGCTGTGATCAACGTCGTCGTCACCAATCAACAAGTCTAGTTTTGGAACGTCTATCACGCCTTGCGAATCAGGATGCTCTATCGGGCGTCCTGTTTTGTTTAAATTAAAGGTTCGCTGGATTGGGTAACTTGTCGGCTTACGTCGAATCTCAACGCGGAGATCGCGGAGAACGCTGAGAAATTCATTTTGACTCTCCGCGAACTCTGCGCGCTCTGCGATTAAATCTTTTTGCTGTAAATGAAATCGGACATTCCTCTAATTTGGCGTATACTATTCTCAACGCTTAATCAGAAATCAGAAATCAAAAATCAAAAATGAGATACATTCGTATTCAACTCCTCATCGCCCTTGCCGGTCTAGGACTTGTCGGCGCGCTGCTCTTTTTGCAATCGCAAGGACTCACCACCACCGTCGTCGCGGCGCAAGGCGGCACGCACACCGAAGCAGTGGTCGGGTTCATTGACAAAGTAAACCCCCTACTGGATGGCGGTAGCCCCGTGGATCGTGATCTCGATAAATTAATTTTCAGCGGCTTGATGCGATTCGACGACAACGGACTCCCCATTCCCGATCTGGCAGAGGCGTGGGCGGTGAGCGCCGATGGACTCACCTACACCTTTGTTTTGCGCAGCGGTTTGCAGTGGCACGATGGTCAACCCGTCACCGAGAACGATGTGCTGTTTACGATTGGGTTGATGCAGGACCCCGAATTCCCCGGCGCGCCCGATGTCGCCGCTTTGTGGCGCAAGATTCAAGTCTCTGCGCCCGCGCCGCGCACCGTTCAATTTATTTTATCTGAACCCTTCGCGCCTTTTCTCGATTACACCACCGTCGGATTATTGCCCGAACATATTCTGCGCGGAGTCACCGCGAAAGATTTGCCGACTCACCCCTTTAACCGTGAACCGATTGGCACAGGCGCGATGAAGTTGGCGCGACTCGAATCCAAAGGTGGCGCCGTCACTGCCGCGCAGCTCGAACCTTTTTCAGCCAACGCCGGTCATCCCTACTACTTGAGTCAAGTTCTTCTGCGTTTCTTCCCCGACGAAACCTCTGCCTATCAAGCGTTTGCCAAAGGTGAAGTGCTAGGCATCAGCCAATTCACGCCCGAAACGTTTTCACTCACTCTCAAGAATCCAAACGCGCTTATCTACAGCAGCCGCTTGCCGCAATACACCATGATCTTTTTGAATCACAAGAGTCAAACTGTGCCGCACTTCCAAGATAAAAAAGTTCGTCAGGCGATGCTCGCCGCTTTCAACCGCCAACTCATGGTGGATACGCTCCTGCAAGGTCAAGCTTTGGTTGCTACAGGACCCATCCTTCCCGGCACATGGGCTTACAACAACAATTTGATTCCTGTTGCCTACGATCCGCTCCGTGCCGATCAATTGTTGACCGATGCCGGTTGGGCGAAGCCGACACAAGGCGCACCCGGCACGCCCGATTACGCCCGAACAAAATCGCGCCAGCCATTCACCTTTACTCTGCTCGCGCCAAACGATCCAACTCATGCTGCTGTTGCCAAGTGGGTCACCGACAACTGGGCGCAGCTCGGCATTCAAGCGAAAGTTGATCTCAAACCTCTTGTTGAGATTCGCAATGCGCTTAATGCACGGCAATACGATGCCGCACTGATCGATCTCACCTTCGCCAACTCGCCCGATCCCGATCCCTATCCGTTCTGGCATCAAACGCAGATCGAGTCGGGTCAAAATTTTTCGGGCTTCGACAGCCGCAATATGAGCGAGATATTAGAACAAGCTCGCGTCACGCCCTCTTATGCCGATCGTGCCAAGTTCTATCGCGCCTTTCAAACGCAGTTCGTTGATCAGACTCCTGCCATTTTGCTCTACTACCCCGTCTTCAACTATGCTGTAGACAAAAAAGTGCGGGGCGTTCAACTGGGTCCACTCGTGGATCGCAGTGATCGTTTTAGCAATTTATACGATTGGTACATCATCACCCGCCGCGTGATCAGCAATACCCAGCCTTAAACAAAAACGTCCCGAACATGTTCGGGACGTTTTTTATTCTACGAAATCACCTTCTCGGTATCTTCTCAAAATGTAGGGGCGAACCCTTGCGGTCGCCCCGTTGGGCAAGCGCAAGGCTTGCCCCTACCCCGAATTATTGAGAAGATACCCTTCTCGCCTATCGCGCGCAGAATAGAAGCTAACCACACGAACTGATATGAGATTGGATTATGCTTACCGTCAAGCGTTTTGCGTATCTCATTCAAATCGTCATAGAGTTGCCCCACGGTAAAAGACGCTGGCTCGTGCCTCATATCGTAAAGTTGTTTTTGGGGAATTTGCCAATAGAAATCCTCTGACAACTCAACCTTCTTTAAGCCCTTCTCTTCTAAATGCCGAAAGAGACGATCGGTCGCAATTTTTAATTCCGCAATCTCGACGGTGATGACTTTTTTCTCTTCCATACAGTCTCTCCTTCAACAACCCTTTTGCTTTGATTCCACTTTCAGCTTTTCAATCTCATCGCTGAAAGTTTGTATTTCTTTTTGAAGTTTAGCGATACGTAGAGGTCATGCAATTACCTTCTCTGTTGAGACATGACGCATGACTGGAGCAGTGACACGACTCCAAATGATGTGTGTTTCGTTGTCGTAAGCCCCGATTAAAAGATGCTCTGTGTTTTTCGCTAACTGATCTAAAAACTCCTCCGTAACTTTTTGGTGATTCTGAATTAGTTTCACTTCATTGGGAAGTGTTGTCAGAATGCCAATGCTTGGATACCCTGAAGATATTTTTGCAGTTGCGATGACTTTTTCGACGATTTGATCTTGGGCGGTCAAAAAAAGATAGACTTCTGATTGAAAATAGAAGAATTCAAAACCGTCACCTTTGCTTTGAATCCATGTATCAGTAGGAACAGCATATACATTTTCAAACACAACTAAAGATCGTTTGTTGGATTTCAGGAATCGGGCAACGAAATCAGCGCGTGGTTGCCAAGAGTTAGATTCTCCGTCCAATACACTACCATTAAACTGCATCACTTTTGTTGTAGGAGTATCTGGTAAAAGGTAAGCGAAAGATTTTCCCGATCCGATCCTGTGGTGTTTCAAAATATTTTTTGCCAGTGTCTTACCAAGCGCGAGTTGTGATCGGATGTAGCTAAAGGACTCTGCCCCAAGTTGAGTTTCTTCTAACATTCTTTTTTCTCCAATCTGCCATCGAGATAAATTCGATAGCAACTTCCATCAGGTGATCGCCAATCATAATGAGCATCGTGGCTTGGATTTTTGTCGTCTTTGCGAAGATACTCATTCGTTTTTGAGCTATACCACGCGCCGCTATCCTTTGGACCTCTCCACTCCCAATCACCCTCTGGTGGTTGATTATAATCGTATCCCGGTTGAATAGGCGGTTGAGGTGTTACAACTGTTTGCGTGCTTGTTGATTTGACTGTCGGACGAACACTTGGTTGAGCAGTTGCTGGTTTTGCTTTGGGTGTTGCCGTTTGATTTGTTTTCGTTGACTGTGTTGTGCTTTTAGCAGATGTTGTTTGAGTCGCATTTCCTCGCTGTGCAAAGATCGCAAACGTCTCTATTTTGCAAAATGGATTGACAAACATCACTGTTTTGCCAAACAGAGTTGGCAAAGCAATTTCACATGGGCTGGTGATAATCATTGTTGTGATCGCAAAAATAAAAACGCCGATCATTCCCATTAACTTTTGCATACTCATTTCCTCAATTATCGATCACTGATCACTTTTTGTTCTTCTCCCACCACTCGGTTGACCACGCCACCGACTTTTCAATCCCCTCTTTCAACGGAGTCTTCGGATCGTAATTCAACAACGCACGCGCCTTGCCAATGTTGGCGACATAGTGAGTCACTTCGCCCACGCGCGCCGGTTCAATGGTCATGTTCGGTTTGATTCCTAATGCTTCGCCGATGAACTCTGCCATCGTCACCAAGCTGTTGCCCTGCCCGTAAGCCAAGTTGATCGTGTGATTCGCATCGCGCCCGCTCACTAAAAGTTCAACACCTTTGGCGATCCCATCTACGCAATCATCCACGTACGTAAAATCCAACACTTTGCTTTCGCCGTAGACGGTGATCGGTTCGTGATTCTTGATCTTGCGAATGAATAACGGAATGACACGCTCCATCCGTTCAATGTCGTTGTCGAATCGCCCATATACGTTGCTAAAGCGAAAGACCAGATACTTCATGTTGTAGCACTGGGCGTAAGAGTAGATTAACGCCTCACCCGAAATTTTGCTCGCCGAATACGGACTCTCGGTGAAGGCAAAGTCGGCGTGTGATTCTTCGGTGATGTAACGGTGAATGTCGCCGTAGACTTCGCGCGAACTGCTGAAAATGATCGGCAGGTTGTTTTGGCGGCAGAACTCCAGAGCGTTATAGGTCATGGTGATATTTTCTAGCGCGCGATCGGGCTGCTCGACGAGCTCATGCACTTTGGCGTGCGCCGCCAGATGCACCACAATGTCCAAGTTTTTTGGGTATTCGACGTGACCGATGCCGCCTTTGAAGTTGCGATAGGGGGTGCTTAAATCTTGAAGCAACGTTTCAATTTCATTCGTCCAAGTGTTGGGTCGTTTATCTACCCCGAAGACGTAATGACCTTGCTTCTCCAACAGAAGCGCAAGGTTTGTTCCAATTTGTCCGCTAGAGCCGGTGATGAGAATACGCATTTTTCACTTTCCATACAAATTTTTATAAATATAGTAAAACTCGTAAATACTTCGCACGTAGTCGCGCGGTTGGTCGAGCCGAATCACTTCCACAAATAGATCGGGATCGCCTTTGCTGATCGGCGTCCACTTTGCCGAGTTGCCGGGTCCGGCATTATAGGCGGCGAGGGCGGCGAAGAGATCGCCGTTGAAGTCATCGCGCTGACGATCTAAATAAAATGCGCCGAACTCGACATTGATATAGTGGCGCTGCAGATCACGCACTTGATAATTTTGCCATTTGATCTGCTTGGAGATCCAATCGCCCGTCGGCGGAATAATTTGCATCAACCCCTGCGCCGCCGCCGAAGACACTGCCACGCTCTCAAATAAACTTTCCTGCCGCATCAAGGCTAACACAAAGAGCGGGTCGAGATTGTAATCGTTAGACGCCTTAATGATCAAATCGGAATAATAGGGACCGAAACGGATGTGGGTGAAGAAGGGCGGCACGCTGAATGTATCCGTGATGCCGAGGGCGTCAATGCTAGAGCGCATGGCACGAATGGCTTGGGTGTATACGCCGAGATCACGCATCGCCAACGACATCTGATACAACGCTACAGCATCTTTGATGTAAGCTGTGCGCAGCGCGGTGAACTCTTCTTTAGATTCGGCGGTTAAGTTGAGCGTCCATAATTCTTTGGCGCGAACCCAGCGCTTATCGTTCAACACGTTGGTGTTGTTGACATTCGGGAGGTTAAGTTTTGCCGCTAACCATTTCTCGGCTTCGTTCTTTTCTTTTTGATAGTCAAACGAAAAATCGTAGCGTGATGACGTGAAGGGTGTTTTGCCATCGCGCAGTTCGGCTGAACGGAGTGAATAGTAACCGCCCGCATCGGCGGCGACACCTTGAACGAAGGCTTCACTTGCCGACTTGTCGCCCAGTGCCTTTTTAATTTTTCCAATCCACAACCAAGAGGCGGCGCGTCGTTCTGCATCCGACTTTGGATGAGTCGCGGCGATCTCAAATTGTTTGATGGCTGAGGCGAGATCGTTGGTGCGATAGAGAGTCACAGCGGCGAAGAACGATCCTTCGGGCGCGTAAGACGAGTCGGGATATTTAATGTTGAGGCTCGACCAAATTTGAATCGCGCGAGTTAAATTATTTCCGCGCTCGGCGATGCGACCTGCTTCATAGAGGTTGGCGGTTGCGCCGGGATGAGTCGGCGCAACTTCGGCGAAGCGCGTCAGGGTATCCACCGCGCCGTTGTAATCATCTGCCCAGCCCCATTGGGTGTAGGCTTTCTCTTGCCAGGCATCATTCCATAATGTGTCATCGGGATATTTATCAATCACATCTTGAAAACGTTGTATCGCCGATTGCGTGCGCCCCAACGCGCGATGAGTGAGGGCGGCGTAGTAATACGCTTTGGCTTCGGGCTGAGTCGTCGAAGCGAAGTAACGATCTAACGAGGCGAGCGTGTTGGCAAATTGGCTGGCGTTGTAGTTGATGATGGCGCGTTGTAATTCATTTTGTTTAATGCCGGCGTCAAGGAGCGCGATGATCGCCTGATATGAATCATAACTTTCGGGGTAGCTGTCAACGGCGTGTTGCCAATGGGTGTATGCCGCTTTGGAGTTGCCGCGCAGAATTTCGGCTTGCCCGCGTAAGATGTCCATGCGCGCTAACGTGAAGCGCGACGTTGAGCTGCTGGCGGTTAAATCGTAAAGCGCAATCGCGCCGGCGTAATCTTTTCTGGCGCGCAGGGCTTCGGCTTTTTTCTCGACGAGCGGCAATAGACTCGCGGAGCGTTCAACGAGGATCGCTTGCGAGTATGCCTCTGCCGCTTGATCGTATTTGCCCCACTCGATATAACATCGTCCGATGCGCTCCCAAATATACGAATCGATCACGTTGGGTTTGAGCGTGAGATAACGCTCGTAATTTTTGATGGCGTTCCCCCAATCACCTTTCACTTGGTATATCGATCCAATGTGGAAGTGCGCTTCGGCGATCCGCGCATTGGTGGGATAGACTTGAATGAATTGAATGAACTCGCCCAACGCCGCGTCGAGTTGATTTGCTTGCAAGCGCGTGAAGGCGATTCCGAATCGCGCCGCAGCGCTGATGTCGTTGCCGCCGTTGGCGTTGAGAGCGGATTGATAGAGTGTGATCGCCCGATCCCAATTTCCGTTGAACAGTTCGTGATCGGCTTCTTGGATTCGCGCCGCGGGTTGGGGAGTCGGCGTGATCGTCGGTGTTGCCGTCGGTGTCCGCGTGGGCGTGAGTGTCGGGGTTGCCGTTTTCGGCGGCGTGGGCGAGGCAAGCAGCTGCGCGATCTGATTCGGCGAACAGGCGGTGAGGATCGCGGCGACTAAAGTCGCGGCAACAAAAACGCGAAGTCGCCCTACGGCGACTACCTTAAGGCAGCCCACGTAGGTGGGCTTTGCGTTTCTTGTAGGTGCAGTTTTAACTGCATCGGCTAATTGTTTTGACAACATAAGGTCACTATGTTACCATGCCGCGCATTGCAACTGAATCGCTCTCGGAACGTCGAGGGCGTTTTTTGTGTAAGGCTCATGCTATGCGAACCGTCGAATGGAAAAACAACGCTCTCCACTTAATTGATCAACGCCTCTTGCCTTCGCGCTTTGAAGTGATCGCCTATCGTGATTACCACGATGTGACAAAAGCGATCACCGAGATGGTAGTGCGCGGCGCTCCAGCAATCGGAGTGACGGCGGCGTTTGGCATGGCACTCGCCGCGCAGCAGAGTCCGGCGACAGATCGAGACAGTTTGTTGATCGATCTGGATCAGGCGAAGAAAATTTTAGATGAGGCGCGACCCACAGCCGTTAACTTGAAGTGGGCAACGGATCGCGTGATGAAATATGCGCGCGGTTTGGTTTTGAAAAATGTTGACGACATCCGCTCCTCTGTTTTAGCCGAAGCGCAAAAGATGGCGGATGAAGATGTGGAGATCAACATCCGCATGGCGAAACATGGCGCGGCGTTGATCCACGATGGCGATTCGGTTTTGCATCATTGCAACACCGGCGCGCTGGCCGTTGTGGATTATGGAACTGCGCTCGGCGTGATCCGCATGGCGCACGAGCAAGGAAAAAAGATTCACGTCTTCGTGGATGAGACTCGCCCACGACTTCAGGGGGCGCGGCTGACCGCGTGGGAACTTAAGAATTTAAATATACCGTTTGATCTCATCGCCGACACAGCCGCCGGTCACTTCATGCGCTCGGGTAAGGTGAAGGGCGTTTTTGTTGGGGCTGACCGCATCACTGCCAATGGCGACGTGGCGAATAAGATCGGCACGTATCAACTTGCGGTGTTGGCGAAAGAAAACGGCATCCCCTTTTACTCCGTTGCGCCGACTTCCACTGTTGATCTCTCTCTCCCCGATGGCTCACACATTCCAATTGAAGAGCGACCCATGGACGAAGTGTTGAACCTGCAATTCAATGGCGAGCGAGTCACGCCCGAAGGCATCACCGCGCGCAACCCGGCGTTTGATGTGACACCGAATAAATATGTAACCGCTATTGTGACCGAGAATGGTGTGGTGTATCCGCCGTTTGAGGAAGGGTTGAGGAAGGCAGTGCAGCCGTAGATCATGTTCGTTCTTGAGATGCGTTCGATGACTCTGTCATGGCAGCGCGGTATGTTTCTCCTCGCGGGTGTAGCGATTTTGTGTTTGGCTTTTTGGATCAGGATAACGAACCTTTACAGTATTCC
>CAKKQG010000291.1:0-4513 GCA_919901875.1 Anaerolineales bacterium | reverse complement strand
GGCGGATTTAAAGCGGTTGTGCCATTGGCGTTAGCGTTGGCGGCGGCGTTCTTTGCAAAACTGTTTGGGTTGGTCTACCTATTGGTTCTGTTACCCGCTCTTGTTTTGGCGACATCGCGCGAACGATTTTGGAATCTGGTGCGCCGATACGCTTTGGCTTGCAGTTTAGCGTTTTTGGGCGGAGCGTTATTTGTCGCGCTGATGTATCCCTACTTAGGCGACACGGTCTCCACACTGGTCAATCAAAAAGTCGGTTTTATTCAATGCCCTGATCTTATTTGCCAGAAAAGTCTCTCCGGGCAGATAAGGCAAATCACGATATTTGCAGATTTACTTCTGGATTTTATTTCACCTTACCTCGGTTGGCCATTGGTGGCGTTATCAGTTTTGGCATTGCCATTGAGTGCGCCGATACATCGTCGGCAAGCGGCTTACTTGTTTCTATCGGCGCTGGGCATGATGGGCGCAATGGCGTTGACTGTTAAGTTGGGTATGCCGCCACGTTACATCGTCTATATCACAACTCCTGTAGTAACTCTGGCGGCTCTCGGCGTATTCTCTGTGCTGGAATTAATTTCTAGGTGGCTGGCAGGCTCGTCATTTTCGCGCGGGGCGCGTTTCGCTGTAGGCGGACTGTTGCTGATGTTCGTCAGCGCTATGCCCGTTTCCAATACTATCGCCATAATTACCGAGACTTCGAAAGCAACTTTATCCCAGATTGATCTGTTTAACTATTATCAAGATCAGCCGGGACCGGGAGCGACGAAAGCCGCGCTGGCTGTGTTGAAAAGAGAGTCCCAATCTGCCGTACCACCTGTTATCATCTTGGATCGGGCGCACTATCCAAGCATCATGCCCTATTTTGATCCAACGCTTGTGGATTTCCGTGAACCACACAAGGAATACTCGCAAGTACATTCTGGCGATATTTACAATTGGCTGAGTTCTGGTCAGTCGGTGTACATCTTTGCCGGCGCAAACCCGGACGGGTCACTTTACTTGCCGCCCAATGAATTTTTGACGCAGCTGCTTACTGAAAATATAGGTCTCTTCCCCCAAGTGCGCGAACACGGCGAATCGATCCTCTCGGTGCGCCGCGTTGTGGGGGCGAAGCCCGAGTTAAGCCAAAAAATTTTTGCAGACAAATTTCTTTCGCCGCGCGTTCTTGCAGAAAATTATCGTGCGGTGGTAGATCGCTTTCGCCAAAATGAAGAAACGCCGCTGATCATTTATCCACCGCATCAAACAGAAGTGATCGCTCAGGCAATCGGGAATCGCGCGGGCATTAAACTTCAACCCATTGGTGAAACGTGGCCTCTCAACCCGGTTGCGGCTGATCAGGCACTTTTGGTGGCAACAGATAACCACTCTAAAGTAGCTGTTGTGTTTCTGGACGAAGCGAGAGGTGATCCAACACACTCTATCGAAACGTGGCTGAACACGAATCTGTTCCGCGCCGAGGAAGAATGGTTGGGTCCGGTGCGGCTGATTTGGTATGCGGGTAGAACAAGCACGTCTCACAAAGTTGACGTCAATGCCCGTTTCGGCGAGGCGATGGTTTTAGATTCGTTTGACGTGCTCGATACAAATATCAAAGCAGGCGAATTAGTTCGTGTTCGGTTGACATGGCGCGCGACGGCATTAATCGCCCGACAAATGAAAGTGTTTGTCCATCTATTTGCGGATGAGGGGATTGTGGCACAACATGACGGTCAGCCTGTCGGCGAATTGCGCCCGACGACGACGTGGCAAAAAGATGAAAAGATCGTTGACCAATTTGCTCTTCGCATCCCGGAGCAAACTCGCGGCGGGAGATATAAATTGCGAATTGGGGTGTACGACATGATCACTCAATCTCGTTCACCGGTTGTGGCAGGTGATGGTCAAAAAAGTGATTTGTTGATCTTTGGGGATGTGATCACGATACAGCCGAGATAAAAATGTCTGATACCCTCCCTGTCATTCTTCTTGTCGGCGGACTTGGCACACGCATGGGACCCGAAGCTGAAGGGCGACCCAAAGCGTTAGTGGAAGTCGGCGGCAGACCTGTGATGTGGCACATCATGAAGTTGTATGCCCACTACGGTCACACCCAATTTATTTTCCCGCTCGGCTATCGCGGTGATTGGTTTCGCAGATATTTTTTTGAGTACGAATCGCAGACACACGATCTCACTTTTAAATTGGGCGAGACGGATAAGCGCACATATCACGACGCCAATCGCGAATCGGATTGGGAAGTGACGTTGTTTGATGCCGGTGTGCCGACGAACAAGGGGGCGCGGATTCGCAAAGCGATGGAACGCAGTGAGGCGAAAACTTTTTTCGCCACCTACGGCGACGGCATCGGCGATGTGAATATCGAAGCGTTATTAAAATTTCATCGCGCGCATGGCAAGTTGGCGACGCTCACCGGCTATCAACCTTTCAATCAATATGGTGTGGTGGAGACGGACGGAGATCGGGTGAAGGCGTTGCGCGAGAAGCCGCGTTTGACCGATTGGATTAACGCCGGCTTCTTCGTCTTCGAGCGCGGCGTGTTGGATTATTTGCAAGGCGACGACAGTGTTGATTTAGAGAAAGAAACTTTTGCCCGTTTGGCGAAAGAGAATCAGTTAATGATCTTTCGTCATTCCGGTTTTTGGGCTTCGATGGATACTTTTAAAGAGGCGCAGACGTTGAACGAGTTGTGGGATAAGGGCGCGCCGTGGAAGGTTTGGTCGTAGGTTGGATTTTGGTTGTAAGACGGATTTTAAATCCGTCTTACGAAAGAGGTTCGTAGATGATAGATAAGAATTTTTGGCGCGGGCGCTCGGTGTTGGTCACGGGTTGCACCGGTGTGTTGGGGTCGTGGCTGACGGCGAAACTTGTGGAACTCGGCGCGGACGTGGTGGGCTTGATTCGCGATTCGATTCCCAATAGTCAATTGGTGAGATCAGGGACGATCAACAAGATTAAAGTTGTTCACGGATCGATCACCGACGATTATGTCGTCAACCGCATTTTCCCCGAATACGAAATTCAAACTTGTTTCCATTTAGCAGCGCTGACCGTGGTGGGCGTTGCCAACCGCGTGCCCGTGCCGGCGTTTGAGGCAAATATTCGTGGCACATGGGTCATGCTCGAAGCGGCGCGGCAGTGGGGCAAGGTGGAAGAATTTTTATTTGCCTCAAGCGACAAAGCCTATGGCTCGCATGAAGTTTTGCCATACACCGAAGATGCGCCGTTGCAAGGCAAACATCCTTATGATGTTTCTAAGTCGTGCGCCGATTTGATCGTGCGCGCCTTTGCCCATACGTATGGCATGAATACCGCCGTGACTCGTTGCGCCAATATGTATGGCGGCGGCGATCTTAATTGGAATCGAATCGTGCCGGGGACAATGCGCTCGGCGTTGCTCAACGAGCCGCCCATCGTGCGCTCCGATGGCACGATGAAGCGCGACTATCTTTACGTGAAAGATGCCGTCAACGCCTATCTCACTCTCGCCGAAGCGTTGCACAAAAATCCCGACACGCATCGCGGGCAAGCCTATAACTTTGGACTCGATAAACCGCTGACCGTGTTGGAGATGGTGAATTCTATTCTGCAAATTTCCGATCACCCTGATCTCAAGCCGGTGATTTTGAATCAGGCGACGAATGAGATTCAGAATCAATATCTCTCCTCGACCAAGGCGCATCAGCTATTAAATTGGCAGCCGCACTATACGCTTGAGGCGGCGTTGAAAGAGACGATGGGGTGGTATCGTGAAGTGGTTATTGGAAGTTAGAGGTTGGACGTTGGAAGTTGGAAAGCGAATCGTTGTTACCGGCGCGACAGGTTTTATTGGGCGGGCATTAACCAAACGGTTGCTTGATGACGGCGCGACAGTGATTGCCTTTGTGTTGCCCGAACCGTTGCAGCGATCATTGGTGGTCGAAGGCGCAGAGATTGTTGACTGCGATCTGCGTTACGCCAATGACGCGCGCCGCGCAGTAGAGGCGGCGTCACCTGATCTGGTGGTTCATTTAGCGGCAGTCGGCGTCACCGATCCATTTCTTCCTATTCACGATGCGTTGCGCGGCAATCTCGAAGCGACGATCAATTTGATCAAAGCGATCAACGGCGCGTGCAAATTAATTGTGACGCGCACGCCCACCGAATACGATTCGATGAATGTGTATGCCGCCTCCAAAGCGGCGGCCTGGGAATTTTGTAAAATGTTTTTCCGCACTCAAGGCTCCCCGATCACTGCCGTGATGCCGTTTCAAGTGTACGGGCGCGGACTCTCCGAGCGCAGCCTGTTGGGCGCAGCGTTGAAGGCGGCGCGCAACGATGAAAGTTTTCCGACGACATCGGGCGAGCAAGTGCGCGATTGGATTTACATTGATGATGTGATCGAAGGAATCGTTGCGACCTCACGCGCGCAAAATGTTGAGGGGGAGACGATTGAGTTGGGAACAGGAGCCGGCACGCCCGTGCGCGACGTTGTGAAAAAAGTTTTCGATCTTGTGGGGCGCGGTCAGCCGCT
>CAKKQG010000290.1 GCA_919901875.1 Anaerolineales bacterium | reverse complement strand
CCGGAGTTCGCCACCGTTACTGTCGCCGAATTCCAATCCACTAACGTGCCAACCGGCGCGGCGTTCTTCACGCGATAGGTGACATTATTGGGATCGGCAGCGTTCGAACTGGTGATATAGGTTGGGTATTGTGCGGCATAGCTCGCCCCCTCACCCGCCGCATCCTGCAACGCCAGAAATGTAAAGTAAGCGCGACCAATATCGAGAATCCCCAACAGCAACGAGGTCAAGATAATGATCATTAAACTAAACTCGACCAAACTCTGACCCTTCTCGCCCCTCGAGCCAGACCTTTGGGTTCTCTTCGGACCTTGAAGGTTTCCCTTTCCACCTTTTGTGTTGAACGAATTGGGCAAAGAGTAAATCATAGTGACCTCTTATGAAGTTGTGCAAGTATTCGTTGCATCAGAAGGAGCGGCAAAAATTGAGTTTGTGATATTGGTGATCTCGGCACTCGTTAGATCAAACGTAAATCGGAGCGAGAATGCGCCCGTGCCGGTCGCCCGTGCCGTTGCCGCCGGTGAGCCGCTGGTGCTGTAAGTTGTAGTGCCTATATTCTGACTACCACTCCAAAAAGTTGTGGTGGTTGCCTGGATCATCTCGATCTTGGTGAGATTGGGATTGGGTCCGCCGCCGTTCTTTCCAAACGTCATGGTCACAGAAGTTAAGTTGAGACTCTGCGCCGAAGGATTTGTAAAGTTGAAAGTAAGGGTGAGCGTGCCTGGTGACAGAGGCAAGCTGGTTGACTCTGCCATGCACGCCAGAAAGTTAGCGTTGGCAGTTTTGGCAGAACTCATCGTCAACGTTAAATCCTTGGTCAAACTTGTCGTGCTGCCCGTCCAATTGACAATCGTAGAAGCGGTAGGCACGCCCGTCAGCGTGACACTGCCGCCGGAGATAAAACTATTCGTGGATGATTTGCAATCGGCTGTGGAAGGTGTCTGCGTAATCGATCCCGATCCACTGGTGACCGATTTTGTTAATACGTAGCACGAGACCGAAATGTAATCCACCGTCACCGTGGTGTTCGCCGTCATCGTCACGGAGGCCGTGCCACCAGAGGAAGTTACCGTAGAAGTAGATACTCCACTCCAAGTGTTAACCTTATAAGCTACCGTTCCATCGGTATAGGGATCGGCGACCGTATACGCGACGAGTGAGACCGACGTAGTGTTGGTATAACCACCCTGCCCGTCGCCGCGAGAGCAGTTTGTCGCGGTGTTGTTCACCACAGCACTTGACGCGCTATTGAGAGCCGCATTCGAGGCGCCGCTCAAAGTCTTATTGATCGTCAGGAGATGGCACGAGGCAAAATTTGCCGTCAACGTCACCACATCATTTGTTGACGGTGTAATCGTCAACGGATTATTGGTGGGGTTGGTCGTAGTGCCGTTGACCACTTGCGTCCAATTGACAAAGTAATAATCGGAATTTGCCGTCGGGGTAATGACTTTGCTTCCCGAAAATTGACCGCTGCCGCAATTAGAAGCCGGTTGAGATGCCGATCCGCCTGCGCCAGCCGCCACTGTCAGGGTGTAACAGCCGCCACCGCCCCCTCCACTCGGCGTCCCGATCACAATATTCGGAAAGATACTGCGCGCCGCTACAAAGGTCATGTCGAATGGCTGAAGCATCGGCAAGAGAGGCATGATCGGCGCGTAGTGACCGATGACCGTCACTTTGATTCGATCACCATTCGTCACTGCCGGTGAGGGTTCTGTGTTTTGAACGCAGTTGGCAAATGTCGGATCCGATCCGTGATCGTAAGCGATCGCAATGTCGGCATCCGCCAGCGTTAAAAGAAAAGAGGTGCGTTTGGCGGCGTCGCGCATCGCGGCGCAATCCGTATAGTACGGCGTTGAACCGGAGATATTAACTGCCGCGCCCAAACGCGCCGCTTCACGCGCCGAATTGGATAAGCCGTTGTAGATCGCTAACAAACGACCAAATTCAACAATACCTGCTGTGAGGAGAATCAACACAGGAAGAAGCAGGGCAAATTCCACCATGCCTTGCCCGGAAGAAAATTTTTGGGGTCGAGTTCCTGCGCGCTTTGTTCTCATACTTAAATAGATCCCATCAATCATGTAAAGACTCTATTCTTAAACCGCAGCAGGGCAAAAAAGGTTACGGGTCTAAATTTTTAATTTATGGCGTATCTTTAGGCAGAAACAAACGGTATCTTTGCAAGGAGGGAGTAGTACAACAGATGGACAGTACAAGTGGGGCGTTCTCAATTACGATATCAGGTGCGAGATGGTTGATCTATAATCATGCTTGGTGATACTCCAGCATCCCGACCCTCCATCGCCTCTGACGTTGGAAACCGAAAAGAAACTCGTCGCGCAATCGCAACAAGGTGATCAAGACGCGTTCGCGGCGCTGTATCGCAATTATGTTCAGGCGATATATCGCTACTGTTTTTTTCGCGTCCAGGATGGTGATCACGCCGAAGATTTAACCGCAGACGTTTTTCTTAAAGCCGTTGACGGATTGTCGCGCTATAACGAGCGGGGACTTCCCTTCGGGGCGTGGCTGTTCCGCATCGCGCATGATCGCGTAGTGGATTTTTATCGCAAGACAGGTCGCCGCCCTGTCGTCGAACTGACGGATGACTTTGTTAGTGACGATCTCAGCCCGGATGTAAGCATTGAGATCGCTGAAAGCCATGATCGGCTTTATGAAGCCATCTCGCATTTGACAGATGATCAACAAGCAGTGATTCAATTTCGATTTATGGAGAACTGGAGTCTAGAGGACACAGGTCGCATGATGAACAAATCGGCAAATGCCATTAAAGCACTGCAACATCGCGCCCTGCAATCGCTCCAAAGATATTTTGGCCAGAAAAATCTCAGGGGAAGTGATGCCCAACATGAGTAACGCCTATCCCCCTGATGATCCTAATGTAGACCGCGAAGATCAAAAGGCGGCACGATCTCTTAAATCACTGCCCCCTCCAGCTCTGACGCAAGAGGCTGTCAAAAAGATCGAGCGTCAAGCACTGGAACGAATGCGGACTCGGAAGCAACGCGCCTTTCGCTTCCCGCAGTTCCATTCTTTCCCTCGTATCGCCGTCGCGCTCTCTATCGTCATCGCGCTCATCCTCGCCACCAGCGGAACGGTTGCCGCCTCAGCCAACAGCCTGCCGGGTGAACCTCTCTATGCCCTGAAGCGACTCGGTGAACAGACCGAACTATTTTTCGCGCCCGCCGATCAGCAGGCGACGATTCATGTTGCTCACGCTGAAAAGCGGTTGTCAGAAATTGAAAAGCTAGCCGCCAAGGGCGTTATCTTGCCGAGTCTTTTGAATGAAATGAAAGCCGAGACGCAAGCGGCAGTCGCTGGCGCGAAAACTTTACCTGCCAAACAACAGGCGAATGTTCTATCTGCTATTATGAATCTCACCGCCAAACAAGAAACCGCGCTGGCTAAAATTCAATCCCAATTACCCCCTACCCATGTTTCGCAGCAAGACCTGAGCCATGCCCAATCTGATTTAGCGATGCAGCGACAAGATGTTATTACCCACGCCGAAAAATTGTCCATCCCGCTCACCGCGCAAAAAACTCCAACGGCAACAGCCACTAAACAACCCGCGACTTCAACAGCGACATCCACCGTACAACCCACTGCCACACAACCGACTCTTACGCCAACACGAGTTGAGACACACACTGCCACGCCGCAACCTACTTCAACGACTCGCCCTCTGCCAACTGCAACATCAACTATCGCGCCAACACAACAAAGCGCGCAATCAACGGCAACGTCATCCGGGGCAACGAGTACTCCACCAGGTCAAAGCGGCAACAGTAATGCTGGTGGCAACCCCAACAATAATGCCGGCGGCAACCCCAATAACAATGCCGGCGGCAACCCCAACAACAATGCCGGCGGCAACCCCGATAACAATGCCGGCGGCAACCCCAACAACAATGCCGGCGGCAACCCCGATAACAATGCCGGCGGCAACCCCGATAATAATGCGGGAGGCAACCCAAATAACAATGCCGGCGGTGGGGGTAAAAAACCTTAAACAAAAAGCGCGATCCTTTTGTGAGGATCGCACTTTTTTATCGGCTCACACCAGACCGCGCGCGTATTTCATCGGCAAAGAGTAGCAAAATCACCGCGCCCAGAATGAAAAAAGGACCGTAAGGGATCGGTGTGAATAAATTGTAGCGGCGGCGGATCAATGAAACAGTTAGATAGAGCGCCGCGCTCACGCCGCCACTCATCACGGCGATGAACAACGCCAAGAGAATCCCCGACCAGCCGACCGCCAAACCGATCACCCCTGCCAAGTTGACATCGCCACCGCCGAATGGAACTTCGCTCAATTCTTCACCACGAATCCGCGCCGTCACCGCGCCAAACACCCAGCCAAAGAAATAGATCACGTACACTGCGCCGAAGCCCACCGCCCCGCCGATCAGAATCTTCGACAAATCATATCCTGCACCCAATAAACCATATACAATGGCAATCACCGCAGAAGGGATGATGGTCACGTAAAGAATCAAACGATGTTCCAGATCGATCACGGCGATTAAGAGAAAGCACTCTAACAATAGCGCCAACAAACCGAATCTCAATGTCAGGTCGAATCGCTGATACAAATACAGAAGCATGAGCGGTGAAACGATCTCAACTACCAACGATCTTAATTTTAGCGATGATTCACAGGTGAGGCATTTAATGTGGTTGGTGAGAACGCCCAAGATCGCTATTCGCCGCAAAGGATGAAGACTCGAATCGCAATTTAAGCATCGTGGGGGGAAACGTGGCGTGAGACGGCGCGGCAGATCATCGGCAAATATGTTAATAAGCGAACCGACAATAACACCTAACACAATGAGGGAGAGGATGATCATGGGCGCGATTATACAGACTCTTCGCCCACACCTGACAGGTCTTGCCAAAATTAACATCTGCCGAATTGTAAACAGACCTGTCAGGTGTTGTTGAGTGCGGGATCAGGTAAAATGATCTCCATGACACCCTCAAACTCTGTGCATTATTTTCCGAATCGTGATCGGCTCGGGGTGGTCACGGCAGTGATCCTCTTAGCCTATACCCTGACACGTTTTATCGATCTCCCTACCCGCGAGATCAGCGCGACACTGTTTGGATCCTCCATCGGCTTTGAACTCAACGGGCAGATCATTATTTTGGCGATTGTCGCCGCGTTGATCAGCACCGGCTCGGATACATTGATCCGCAGTCATCCAAAATCGGAAACGGCTGTGGGCGGCACGGTGCCACATTGGATTTTGCCCGGCGCTGCAGCGTTGGGATTAGGTCTGCTGCTCAACCTTGCGCCACTGGGTCCGCTGTGGTGGATCGGGTTGGGCATCAGCGCATTGTTTTTGGTGTTAGTGTTAGTCGCCGAGTACACGGTGGTGGAGCCGAATGATCGAGCCTATCAAGCCGCCGCATTCGGTCTCACCGCGCTGACCTACATTATTGCCTTAGCATTGTTCAGTTGGCTGCGATACACCAGCACGCGCGCGGCATTGTCGGGAAAGGCAACGGCATTTCTGACGACGCTATTAAGTTTGCGCTTGTTATTATTGGGCGGCTTAAGTTTTCTGCGCGGGTCGGTGTATGCCAGCGTGGTGGGGTTAGTGGTTGGCGAAACGATGTGGGCGTTAAATTATTGGCAAGTCACGCCGATTGGCGCGGGGTTGTTGCTGCTGGTGCAGTTTTACATTTTGCACGGGCTGGTGCAGCAGCATCTCATCGGCGGCATCACCCGTAGAATGATCGTCGAGTTCGCTGTGGTGGGGTTGATCGGAGTCGTGATCGCTATTACGTTGGCAGCGCCGCGTTGACTCCCCTCTCTCGAAAATGCTCTTGTTTTTTATTTTCGAGAGAGGGGCTGGGGGTGAGGGTTTATTTTGTTGGAGCAATTGCCGGACCCAGTGTGAGGGCAAGTGACGGCGTCCCCGTTGCGCGAAGCGTGGGCGTTGCGGTTGGAGTCACTGTTGGAATGATCAGCACAAATGTGGGCGTGGGCGTGACTCTCACGTCCGACACATCAGGGGCAAGCATACCGATCACCATTACGATTACAACTGCCAACCCCAAGATTGCCAGCATCCGAGAAGATGATCGTTGAGATTTATTCGAAGTCTTGTTTGATTTTTTGCTCATGATTTCTCTGTAGCTGCTTCGGCTCGCGCGCGGAGTCTCCCTCTCAAACTTTTATCAAAGATTCGCTCGGAGCCATTCATCAAGCGCTCAAAGTTAGGGCGCAATGCCCAGGCTTGCATAAGTGTAACCAAGACGCCGTAGATCACATGCTCCCAAGGTCCGTTGTAAAACGCGGCGCGCACGATGAACACAAGGGTGAGCGTAATGCCAACGCCAATGGTTGCCACTGAAGCGTAACCAACAATAAATAAAAAGAACAGACCGACTGGCAAGGCATAGACCACACTCCATCCCCACAAGGCTAACGCACCGCCTAATGACGACGCGCCCCCCGCCCCGCCTTGAAACTGCAATTTTGTTTTGCCGTCTTCAGTCGTGACACGCTTAGCAAGAAAAAGAGAATTGTTGTGACCGAATACGCCGAGCGCGCCCGCCATCGCTTCGGCAAAATGATTCCCGCCCGTCAACCACGTTGCAACTAACACGGCGAACGTCACTTTGAAAATATCCAGCAAGGCCGTTAGCACTCCTGCCCACAACCCCGCCGCGCGCGAGACATTCGTCCCGCCGGTGCGTCCACTGCCTACTTCACGAATATCTTGACCACTTGT
>CAKKQG010000289.1 GCA_919901875.1 Anaerolineales bacterium | reverse complement strand
GATACGGATTAGGACTGCACACCACACGCCGCTTCATCGAAGCGATGAATGGCACAATCACGTTTGAGGAAACACCCGGCGGCGGCTCCACCTTTTGCATCAAACTGAAAGTCGCCAATCATTCTACAGAATAACTCTATCCAGATTTACGCACTTTAATGGTAACTACTCAGCCACTCCGTCATTGCGAGCGCACTTTGCGAAGCAATCTCAAGGCGCGACCGAGATTGCTTCGTCGCACAGAACGCTCCTCGCAATGACGCCTGAGTAGTTACCTTTAATCACGAATGACTCGAATAAACGAATAACACGAATTTCTCTTTTGTTTTATTCGTCAAATTCGGAACATTCGTGACACACAGTCCCCGAAGCACAGCGTAGTGGGATTCGTGATAAAAATTTCCGTGAACTGCGTAAGTCCAGCCTATTTGATATGACCACTGTTCTCCTTGTTGACGACGACAGCACACTTCTCAAATTCTTGAGCGAGTTCTTGAAGAACGCCGACTTCAACGTGCTCAGCACCGATAAAAGCGAATCGGCTCTACGGCTGCTCTACGACGAGCGACCCGACATTATCGTGTTAGACGTGATGATGCCGGGCATGGATGGCTTCGTCTTGGCCTCGCGCGTTCGCGAAATCTCCTCCGTGCCAATGATCCTGCTCACGGCTAAAAATTCGGAGTCGGATAAACTGCGCGGCTTTCGTCTGGGCGTTGACGATTACATCACCAAGCCCTTCAGCTTCGCCGAACTCTCGGCGCGTATCACGGCTGTATTAAATCGGGCGCGCGGCGCGAGCCCCTCTCAACGCAACCTCTTCACGTTTGGAAACGTGACCGTAGATTTGGATCGGTTGAGCGTGGTGCGCGAAGGCGAAGCTGTATCACTCTCGCCGACAGAATTTAAAATGTTGCGCTTCCTGGTTGAGAATAAAGGGCGGGCGATCTCGGAAGAGGAATTATTGAAAACAGTGTGGGGGCTCGAACCAGTGCCGGGTTCGGAGCGCGGTTATGTGCGGCGTTACATCTGGTTCTTGCGCCAAAAACTGGAACGCGACCCGACCGACCCCGAATTGATCCAGACCGTGAGAGGGTTTGGGTATCGCATGAGCGAATCGTAGTAACCACTCAACCCATTCGTCATTGCGAGCGCACTTCGCGAAGCAATCTCGGTCACGCTATGAGATTGCTTCGTCGCACAGAACGCTCCTCGCAATGACGCCCGAGAGCTATCCCGGAAACATCGTCGGCAATAGCTGCGGCGCATAACGCTCCACCATCTCCGACGTAAGCGTGTTTGTCTGGCACACTTCAGCGTATAACTTCGCCACAGAGCGCGGTGTGCGTTCTTGAGTCGCCAGATCAAGTTCGTAGAGTCCAAAACGTTGAATCCAACCGCGCTCCCATTCAAAATTATCAACGAGCGACCAATAGTAATAGGCTTGCACCGGGAAGTTGTTATTCACCGCGCTCCACAAATTTCTTAAGTGCAGCAACATCGCCCGCGTGCGCCGACTCTCATCGGCGTCGCCCCAACCGTTCTCGGTGACATAAATCGGTTTCTTGAAACGATCTGCCCACTTGATCACACGGTGTAAACCGGCGGGGTAAAGCTCGTTGAGCTTGATATGATCCATCTCTGCTTCCGGTTCGTGGAATGTGCGCCCAAACAAAGTGGACGCGGCAGACAGGTCAAATGCCGCGACTCGGCGTGAGTAATAGTTAACGCCAATATAGTCCATCGTGTTTGCCAGTTCAGGCAGATGCTCGTTCCATTTTCCAACGGGGAAATACAGATGCCCGGTATGCAAGGCATGAGGGATCGATTCGTTAAAAACCCGCATCTGAAAGTTCGCCACCCAGTTATCGGGAGCAAAATCGGCGCGGTGCGGGTCAATGAGTTGAATGTGATGAGCAATTCCCACGCGCGCCGTCGGCTGTATCTCGTGGATGGCGCGATAGGCGGCGGCGTGAGCCAATAACATTTGACGAATAACTTTAAAACAAGTGGCGGCGTCTTTCTTTTCGGGCGGCCAAACGCCGTCCATGTAAGACTGATAGGCAAAGATATTGATCTCGTTTATGGTGCACCACAGATCAACATAATCCTTTAGCGCGGTCACCACTTTGCGGACGAATCGCTCGAAGTAAATGACGGCGTCAGGATTCTCCCAGCCGCCGCGCTCGGCGAGCCACAATGGATTCGTAAAATGGTGAAGAGTCACCATCGGCTCCAGACCACGATCCCGCAGCCCCTTGATCATCTCTCGATAGTGATCGAGCGCGCCTTCATCCCAAATTGCCAAACGCGGTTCGATGCGGCTCCAATCCACGCCCAAGCGATGAGTCGTTTGCCCGTCGTTTGCGGCGCGATCAAAATCTTCGCGCCAGCGTTGTCCAGCCCACCAATCGCAAGCAACCGCCGCCGATCCATTTTCTTTTATCTTATTTGGAAGTTTCTCCCATGCCGCCCAGTCGCTGTCTGCCGCCCCACCCTCCACCTGATGCGCGGCAGTGGCGCTGCCCCATTTAAAATTTTTAGGGAAGGTGTGTATCGCTCGAATCATATTTCACTTTTCTACTCGCACCACTTGCGCCGCAAATTCGCGCGTCCCACTATCCACAAAACCAACGCTCTCGGCGAGATTGATCGAGGCAGAGTTTTGTTCACTCACGACGTAGAGCGGCATCAGCCCATCTTGAAGCAACGCGACGCACAACGACGAAAGGACGGAACGCCCCCAGCCGCGCCCGCGCGTTTGGGCTTCGGTGTAAACATACACTTCGGCAAAATGCGGTGAGCGCCAATTGACTCCGGCTCGCGCATGAACTTTGTTATTCGATCCGATCTCAAAACGCGGCGAGCCATCCGGCGCGCGGCTGGCGACAGCCAAAACATTGATCTGCGAATTGAAGCGGCTCGGGTCAAGGCGATAGACGCGCAAGACTTCCGAATCGGTCACGGTGAGCATTCGATTGATCACCATCCCTAACGACATAGGTGCGATCAAATAATACGGACGATTCGCTTGCAGACCTGATTCAAAAAGTGATGCCGCCACTTGATCATTCGCGGCGCGAACTACTACCACCGGACGGAACAAATCTAAACCGGTCTGGGCGCGAGTTAAAAATCCATTGACGCGATTCAGTTGGTCGTAGTTGAGGAAGAGGTCGGTGCGTTTTGGATCGTGGTAGAGGGTGTAATAGGCGGCAAAAGCGTCGGAGGGGAAGCGATCATTCAGGAGATAGCGGGCTTCAGTTCGCTGTTGTTCTAAGGTCGGCACGGCGTGAGTATAACGCGAGTGAGACGAAAAGACAAAGACATAGCGATATTCGTCATGTACAAAGCCAAGACATTTGTAGCTTTGAGTTTGCAAAAATGTCGAATATAATACATTAAGAACCCGTTAACGGAACGGGTTGGGATTGAACACACATGAAATCTATACACACCGTCCTGCTTTGCATCGCATTCATATTGGTCGCCTGTGGTTCGCCTACTTCCACGCCCAAACTCAACGGCGAGCATGAAGTGGCAGAACCATTTCGCGACTACTACAACGCGAAAGGCGGCGCTCTGGTCTTGGGCGTTGCCATGACATCCGATCTCATTGAAGAGGGAGTCAGAGTTCAATATTTCCAAAATGTCCGCTTGGAGTATCACCCACAACTCCCCGAAGGCAAGCAAGTCATCCCAAGCAGTATCGGTATCAACTTCGAGGGCAACTCAACGCCATGCATCCGACCCCAAGACGTTGCGCCCAATGCTTATTATTTCGATTGCCATTCGGTGCGCCAAGAGTTCTTAGGGTTTTTCAACCGACAAGGCGGTTTGCAATTTTTCGGTTACCCGATCTCGGAAATGTACATTTCGGGGACACAATTGATCCAGCACTTTGAACGCGCCTCAATTGTTTGGAACAAAAGCAAACCGGTTGAATATCAATTCGGACTCGCCAACTTAGGCAGTCAGTGGTGCATTACCGTACAAAAATGTATATCGAAGAAAGAGCCCGGCTCTCTCATAACGGCAACGCCAACATCCATGTTGACCTTACCCGCTCCATCGCCCAAGGGATTAGCGTTAAAAGCTTTGCCCGAATTTCCGGTGTTCGATGTCAAAACACAACGGCAGACTCTTAGGGCGTGGGTGACCGATGATAAAGGAAAGCCCGTCTCAGGCGTTGTCGTGTCGTTTTCCATTCAATACACTATAAACTCTGAACGCTACGAGACGCCCCCAAGCGACAGAAACGGTTATGCTTTTGTGTCATTAGCAGTAAAACCCTACAAGCCCGGCGATTTCATTCTCTACAAAGCATCCGTCTCACAAAACGGCGTCACCGTTTCGGATAATGGCTCATTCGTGGTGTGGGGCAAGCCTTAGCGTCCGTTCAAGCGATTAGAAATCGCCGCACCACGAGGCAAAACCCGCCTGCGCGGGTTTAAAAATAAAACGGCGCAAGAGAATTCTTGCGCCGTTTTTCGTAATGCAAATTGGCAATTTGCGCTACAAATCGGATTCCGTGTCACGCACGGCGCGACGATTAAACAATCTCCGAATCCACGCAAAAATTTCGTGGCGGCTGTCATTCCAAACATGGATCATTGCCGGTAACGCGGAAATGAAGATGACGGCGATCACTATCAGCGTAAAGTATTTATCCATCCCTTCCACTTGCCCAAAAAAGTAACCCACCAAATAACCGAGTACGGTGACGCCGACTGCCCACAAGGCGCCGCCAAACAAGTTGTAAATAAAAAAGCTGCGATAGTTCATCTCAACTGCCCCGGCAACAATAGGTGCAAAAGTTCGGATGAACGGCATGAAACGCGCCAGGACAATCGTTTTGCCACCATGCTTTTCGTAAAATGCTTTCGCCGCCAACAGATTTTTTGGTTTAAACAATAACGATTCTTCGCGAGTGAAAATACGGGGTCCGGTTTTTGCGCCGAACCAATAGCCGACGTTATCACCCAACACGGCGGCGATGAATAACAACGGCAACAGCACCCACATACTCATAAAGCCACGCGAGGCGAGCAGCCCAACAGTAAGAAGCAAGCTATCGCCCGGAAGAAAGAAACCAAAAAACAAACCCGACTCGGCGAAAATGATGGCGAACAAGATTACGTATCCCACTGTGGATCCGTAATGCGTGATCCATTCGGTAATTATTTCTGTCATTGATTCGACCTCGATCTAAAAGATTTAAATTGACTTTACCATATAATCAATATTTCACGAGACGTTTACTGCGCGGCGCATTTGACAAGCCTATAGCGTTATGCTAAATTACTCAACGCTAATCCATTATTTAAAAGAATGATCTGAGATCAGGGAAGGAGACGCGCTTTGAGTAAATCTCGCACCGAAACGATGGTAGACCGCTTACGCGAATTACAAGTTAGCTCACCCGATGTTGAAGCTGCGGCTGTCGTAAGTGTTGATGGTTTAACAATGGCATCCGCTCTACCACGTGAGGTAGAAGAAGATAGGGTTTCCGCAATGTCGGCAGCGATGTTGTCCTTAGGTGAGCGCATTGCCATAGAGTTAGGTCGCGGTGTTCTTGATCAAGTTTATATCAAAGGTGAGAACGGTTATGTGTTCCTCATGGCGGTTGGGGCAGAGGCGGTGTTGACGGTTCTTGCTCGAAAAGATGCGAAACTTGGCTTGTTGTTGCTCGATATGCGTCGAGCCGTAAGTGATTTGGCGAAGATGATTTAGGGTTCTTCGGAGGCGACTGTGACTGTTACTATCCCCAAGAGTGGTTTGACTTATCCTAATAGATTTGCTCGCATCACCATCCTTGCCATGGAGGAAGTGATGGGCAAGAATGGTTTAAATGCCATTCTTAACATGGCGAACCTGCAACGTCTGATCGACAACTATCCGCCGGAGGACCTGGAACGGGATTTTGATTTTTCTGATTACTCCGCGCTTCATGCCGCATTAGAGGAGATGTATGGTCCGCGTGGTGGGCGTGGGTTGGCGCTTCGCGCCGGGCGCGCCACATTTGCCCAGGGTCTAAAGAACTTCGGCGCACTCGCCGGAATAGGTGATATGGCATTCAAAGTCTTGCCATTGCCGGTCAAGATCAAAGTGGCTCTTCCTTCCATGGCAAAAGTTTTCTCCCAAGTTTCCGATCAATACTCAACGGTGGAAGAGATCGATAACGATTACGTCTACACCATCCACAAATGCCCCTGCTGCTGGGGGCGCAAGTCTGATAAACCAGTGTGTTACACCGCGACAGGTCTCTTGCAAGAAGCTTTCAAATGGGTGTCCGGTGGTCACGAATTCCGTGTCAACGAAGATAAGTGCGTTGCCATGGGCGATGCGGTGTGCAGCTTCATCATCCAAAAAGAACCCATAGACTAATAGCGGAGGCCCGTGCGTGGCCGAAAAACAATCTATCTTGATCGTGGAAGATGATCTCGACTTAGCCGAGATGCTGAATGCTTACTTCCGCGTTCAGGGTTATGATGTTTTGACTGCGGCCTGGGGCGAAGACGGTGTCCGCCTCTGTCAAGAAAAATCTCCTCACATCGTCGTTTTAGATATTCGCTTGCCCGATATAGATGGCTATGAAGTTTGCCGCCGTATCCGCGCCAACCGCCACACCAAATCAATCCCCATTATTTTTTTAACTGAACGCCGTGACCGTGATGATAAATTGCACGGGTTAGAGTTGGGCGTTGTGGACTACATTACCAAGCCATTTGATATTCAAGAACTGCGCCTGCGCGTTCGTAACGCTCTCAACCGCGCCGATCAAAAAGTGCTTATCAATGCCGTCACCGGTTTGGCGGAAGGTAAATTGGTGGAGGAACAGCTCGCCAATCTCAATGCGGTTTCGGGAGAGGCGGTTTTAGTAGCAGGCGTGAAAAACTTGAATCATTTCCGTAACCGCTATGGGTTTATCGCCGCCGATGATGTATTGCGGGCTATAAGTTTTATGGTCAGCAACTTCATCAAGGAAGAACGACGCGAGGGTGATTTCATTGGTCACATATCCCCCGAAGAACTGATCATCATCACCACCGAATCGCGGGCGCGCGACATTGAAACCCGGATTCGCAACCGGTTGTCTCAAAGCATAGATTATTTCTATCCAGTTAAAGATCGAAATAATCCGGCGATCAGCGATCGGGAGAAATTATCTTTGAATCTGCGAAGAATCAATGCAAGCGAGGAGTCGTCGCGCGACGATTTAGACGCCCTCAGGAAAGAAGTGCTAAGCGCACCACACTGACATCCAACATGGATGACGTCGCGACCGCTCGTCGCTTGGGAAACCGGTCCCGGACGATGCGGTCTTTTTTTCTGCCTGCGAAATGAAAATAACCATTGTTCTTCCTACCTATAACGAAGCCGACAACCTTCCCAAAATGGTTTCGGCGTTGCTCGCCTCGTCTTTAAATGATCTTTCGATCTTGATTGTAGATGACAACTCACCCGATGGCACAGGAAAAGTTGCCGACGAACTCGCTCAAGGAAACAGAGACCGCATCACCGTGATCCATCGTGAAGGCAAAAGCGGACTCGGCACCGCCTACATCGAAGGATTCACGCAGGCGATCAAAGGTGGCGCCGACGTGATCGTGCAAATGGATTGTGACTTCTCTCATTCACCGTCTTACATCCCGCACATGATCGACCAAACTAAAAGTTATGATGTGGTCGTCGGCTCGCGCTACGTGCCGGGCGGCAAAGTGGATGAGCGCTGGGAGTTTGGGCGATATTTGTTGAGTTGGTTCGCCAACAGCCTTTACACACGAATCATTTTAGGAATTAGCACGCACGATACAACGGCGGGTTTCAAAGCGTGGAAGCGCGACACGTTGCTCGGCATTGGTCTGGATCGCGTTCACTCCAACGGTTATGTCTTTCAAGTCGAGATGGCATACATCACCGAGAAACTTGGATACCGCGTGTTAGAGTTGCCGATCTATTTTGAAGATCGTCGCATCGGCAAATCCAAGATGAGCATCCCCGTAAAGCTCGAAGCAGCAATACGAACATGGCAAGTGAGGATGAAGCATGGCGGATTGAGTCCGAAAGATAGAAGAACATGACAAGATGATAAGATGACAAGATGAAATCTCGGTGATGCCGACTCTCATCCTGTCACCTTGTCACGCGAAGCGTGTCACCTTATCTCATGTCTCGCCTCCTTCGCCAACACCACGCCGATCTCCTCGCCGCCCTCGCCTATCTCGTTCTGCCCCTCTTCCTCTTTTGGCAAGTCACCTTCGGCGGCAAGACTCTCATCCCCGCAGACAATCTTTTCTTCATCGAGCCGTGGGCTTCGGCAAAATCTCAATTCAATATCACCACGCCGCACAACGATCTCGTTTCTGATCTGCTGTTAGAAAATTATGCCTGGAAACGATTCGTCGTTGAATCACTCAAGAGTGGCGAACTGCCGCTTTGGAATCCGAATCAATTCGCGGGCGTGCCGTTTCTGGCGACGGGGCAGCACTCCGCGCTTTATCCGTTCTCGATCCTCTTCTACATTCTTCCGATCCCAAACGCTTACGGCTGGTTCATCGTCTCGCAATTTTTTCTAGCGGGACTCTTCGCCTACATTTTTTTGCGTTCACTGGGTCAAAGCAAATTCGCCGCGTTCATCGGCGGGCTGATTTACGAATTCAGTTTGTTCATGATCGTCAGCGTGGTTTTTGTAATGATCATTGCGGGCGTGGTGTGGCTGCCCCTGATTCTCGCCTGCGTGGAATGGATCGTCCGCCAACGCCCCGCTCTCGGCGGCAGACCCTCATCACTGCCTTGGGTTATCTTAGGTGGAGTCGCACTCGGTTTTCAAATCCTCGCCGGACATCCCGAAGTTGTTTATTACACATTGCTCATCGCGGGTATGTATTCCGCTTTCAAACTTTTCCAACTTTTCTTTTCCAATTTCCAACTTCCAACTTCCACGCGAAGCGTCCAATCCCTAATCTCTAATCTCTCACGCCCCTCCATCTATCTCCTCTCAATGGTTGTGTTGGGCATCGCCTTAGGCGCGGTTCAACTTCTGCCATTGTTTGAAGTGACGAGTCAAAACTTCCGCGTCGGTTCAGCCACGCTCGATCAAGTGCGGGGGTGGGCTTACCCTGTTCGGCATGTTCTCGCCTTCTTCGTTCCAAACATTTTTGGCAACCCAAGCCATCACACCTACTTCGATCTGTTCACGCAGCAATGGACAGCCGTTAGTAAAAACGCTTTAGGCGAATCGATCAACAGAATTGATTGGGGGATCAAAAACTACGTCGAGGGCGGCGCATACCTTGGCATCTTGCCGTTGATACTCGCCTTCTTCGGATTCATTTCCATCTTTACGCAATACGGAATACGCAATACGCACCAAAAACTTTTCTTTGCATTACTCGCCTTCCTCTCCCTCAACTTCATCTTCGGCTCGCCACTCTACGCACTCATCTATTATCTGCCATTCCTCAATCAACTTCATTCTCCCTTTCGTTGGGTGTGGCCCCTGTCACTCGCCATCACCGTCCTTGCAGGCTTTGGGCTTGATTACATTCGCAATCAAAAGACTCGCCTCACTGATTACTGTTCACTGATCACTATCTTCACCGGCATTGGCACACTTGCCTCACTCGTTTACATCTACTTCAACTTCTCCAACTTCCAATCTCCAATCTCCAATCTCTTAAACCGTCTCGCCCTCGCCAACACCGCCTTCGCTGACGCCAAAATGTTTTTCTCCTACGAAGCGATGTGGCTCGCGCAATTCGCCCTCATCGCCATCGTTTCGGGTTTGGTGTTAGTCGCCGCGCGCCGATTCGGTTCAACAAAAATTTGGTTGGCGGCAGCCGCAGTGGTGATCGCCGGGGATTTGATCATCAATGGCATGGGCTTCAACGCATCCGCCGATCCGAAAATTTTAAATTACGTTCCGCCCGTCGTGCAATTCCTGAAACAAGATCAAACGCTGTGGCGCTTCACCACGTTTGATCCCGATGGACGCAAGCCGTTCAACGCTAACGTCGGTTGGTTCTTCGATCTCTACGACGTGCGCGGCTACGACTCGATCATCCCCAAACAATACGCCGACTACATGGCGCTCATCGAGCCGCAAAGCGAACTGCAATACAACCGCATCGCCCCAATCTCCAATCTCCAATCTCTCGATTCGCCCTTGCTCGATCTTTTAAATGTTAAGTATGTCATCTCGCTCGTCGAGATCAACTCGCCCAAATACAAACTCGTCTACAACAACGAAGTGCGCGTGTATGAAAATCTCGGCGTGACACCGCGCGCCTTCACCTTGCCAACTGGATGTGGAATGAGTCGATCTGATCTCGCGGATGCGTTGCAAAATTATGATCCGCGTCATTATGCAGTTTTTGATTCAGGGATGCCGCCACTCCCTTCGGTCGCCGCACTAACCACATCTCAATGCAACCCCATCCCCGCCGACATCTCCGACTACCGATCTACTGAAGTCAGCGTGAGTGCCGCCCCCGCCGAAACATCATTTTTAATTCTCGCCGACTCGTATTCCAAAGATTGGCGGGCGTTTGTTCGCGCTTACGGCGATGATCCAAAGAACGAAAAAGAAGTGACGCTGATGCGCGTCAACGGCAACTTCCGCGCAGTGAAACTCGACGCCAGTGAACGTGGCTGGACGGTGCGATTCAAATACAGCCCCAACTCTGTTAAGTTTGGCGGATTCATTTCAGTGATTGCCGCATTGACAATGGCGTTGGCAATTGGGATG
>CAKKQG010000288.1 GCA_919901875.1 Anaerolineales bacterium | reverse complement strand
ATCTGCGCCCACTTGCCGCTTTTCACTTGATAGAGGCGCGTGGAGCTGTTGCCCTTGTGGCTGGTTGCCGAGAAGCTGATCGGCGCGGTGATGCCGCCGGTCTCGAAGTTTTGCATACTCTCCAGCGAGGCTTTGATGTTTTCGCCGGTCAATGGTTTATTGGCATCCAGAGTCTTCTTGATGCCTTCTGCCATAGTTGCCATCGTCCACCAACCTTGCGAGTAATGCAGCCCTTTGTCGTCGAGGCTGCCGCCTTTGCTCTTAAGGAACTTATCGGGATCGTCGTGACCCGGCACGCGATAGGTGGGCGGGGTGAAAGGCAGAACGCCGATCACACCTTCAGAGGCGTCGCCCGATAACTTGACAAACAGTTCATCGGCAGCCCAGTTGAGGGCGACGAACTTCATCTTATCCAATAAGCCAAGGCTCTTGGCGTTCTTCATCAGCACCGCCGCCGGGCTGGAGATGGTGTGGATGATTACGTAGTTCGCGCCGAATGTTTGAATGCGACCCAACTCGGCTGTGTAATCTGTCCCTGCCGGGAAGGGCAAGCTCGTAAACGTCACGCCGTTGGCTTCGGCGAATTTCTTGGTATCTTCCACAGGCGATTGACCGAAGGGGCTGTTGTGATGGATGAAGGCTACTTTGGGCGCGCCGCTCTTGCCGGCTTTCTTCCAATCATCCAATGCCCAACGCACGGCAATGATTCCTTGATCGGAATATGATGTGCCGATCAAGAAGTTGTACGGCGCTTGACTCATATCCAACAAACCGGCGGCGTACGAAGCCGACATGAATGGAATTTTATCGTTGGCGATCTTGGGGCGCAGCGCTTCGGTGTCACCCGTGCCCCAGCCCATGAACACCACAACTTTTTCGCCGACGTATTGCGAATAGAGCGCTTCCGATTGATCTACTTTGTAAGCGTAATCGGCGGAGAGCAGATCGATCTTCCGACCATTGATGCCGCCAGCCGCATTCTTCCATTCGACGTAACCCTTCAAGCCTTCGCTATAGGGGGTGCCGACATCGGCGGTGGCGCCGGTCAGATCAAAAATCGCGCCCACCTTGATCGGCGTGGTGTCTTTGGGCGCGGCGGTCGGCGCGGGGGTGCTGCACGCGGCAAGCAACAACGCGGCGACAACTGCAACAACTGTGAATGAGTATCGTTTAGACATTTTCTTTCCTCCTCGAGAGAAAGATGAATAGCGACTGTAGATTAAATTATCCAAACAGACGCGGTTGATAGCGCGTGCTGGTGCGTAGATCGATCACCGTCAGACCGCTCTTGTCCAGCAGCGTTTTGAGAGTATCAGGGTTTGCGCCTTTTTCCTTGATTGTCACCTCCCGGTGTGAATTTTCGTGAACGCGCGAGGTCGTGATGGAAACAATGTTGCCGCCCGCTTCTGCGATCAATGATGTGACACGAGCCAACTCGCCGACACGTTCAGGTATCTTCGCGGTCAATCGCACGCCGCCTTCTTCGCCGCCTAACACTTCTACTAACGTTCTGAAAATATCCGTCTCGGTGATGATGCCGATGAGCTTGTCTTTTTCCATCACCGGCAAACAACCGATCTTCTTCTCCACCATAATGCGCGCCGCCTCTTCCATCGGGCAGTCGCCTTCCACCGTGATCGCCGGATGAGTCATGATCTGTTTCATCTTGATATTCGCTAGCAACGAGTTCATCTCGTAGATGCTCAAAGTGGTGGCGGGTGAAGGCTGCGTTGACAGCAAATCTTTTTCGACGACGATGCCCACCAACTTGCCGCCGTCCACGACAGGCAAGCGGCGAATCTTTTTTTCGCGCATGAGGCTTACCGCGTGCGGGTAGTTCGTGTCGGATGTTACGCTGACCGGGTTTTGGGTGATGTGTGTGCCGACGATCATGGTAGTTTCCTTTTCATTACTGGACTTACGCAGTTCACAGAAATTTTTATCACGAATATCACGAATGTTCCGAATTTGACGAATAAAACAAAAGAAAAATTCGTGCTATTCGTTTATTCGAGTCATTCGTGATTAAGGTGCATAAGTCTTTGTAAAAAAACCTTTCAGGTGTGGCGGCATGGAGATTCAATAACTAAAGGGCCACAACCTGAAATAATCCTTAATGTTATTCCAGATTTTTCTCAACCCTTCAGGTTCGAAAATCAAAAACAAAATAATGACTAAACCAAACGATGCTTGTTGGATGTAAGGGATAAAGGAGTCAATGACAGGGATATAGTCCTTCACCGCGCGCCCCAAGTTGGTCAACACGGCTGGCAGCAAAGTCATAAACGTCGCGCCGAAAAATGATCCGCTGACTGAACCCAACCCGCCGATGATGATCATGGCTAAATACAACACCGAGACATCAATCGTGAATCGTTCCCAAGTGACGATGGTGCGATAGTGAGCGATGAGCGCGCCCGCTAGCCCGACAAAGAATGACGACACAGCGAAGGCGAGCAGTTTGTAACGAAAGAGATTGATGCCCATAACGGAGGCGGCTATATCTTGATCACGAATGGCGATAAATGCCCGCCCCCAGTGCGTCCGAAAAAGATTCACAGTGAGAAGCGCGGTCACTCCTACACATGCCCAGATGATCCAATAAAAGTTGAAATCGGTGTTCATGCGCTCGCCGAACAGAGTCGGGTTAGGGACGACCAAGGCATCCACACCGCCCGTGACCACGTTCCAATGTGTGACGACCCACAAAATAATTTCTTGTGATGCAATCGTGGCGATGGCGAGATACAACCCCTTGAGCCGTAATGACGGGATGCCGAAGATCGCGCCGACCAGCGCCGTGAAGAAACAAGAGATCGGTATCGAGAGATACCAAGGGATTCCAAAAATTTTTGTCAGTAGCCCGGTGGTGTAAGCGCCAACTGCCATGAAGCCGCCTTGTCCCAAACTGATCTGCCCGGTATAGCCGACCAAAATGTTGAGCCCAATCGCCCCGACGATGGCGATGCCTACTTGATTCGCCAAATTGAGGAGATAACGATCGGCGAAGAATGGAAAAACGATGACGAACAACAGCAACAGCACCACGCGAATCTTTTGGGCGTGTGTGCGCCGTAACGTCATATCGGCTTGGTAAGTGGTGTGGAAGATTCCAGATTCCATCAATTTCTGATTTCTGATTTCTGATTGATGATTGAGTGTCCAATCAGAAATCAGCAATCAACAATCAGCAATCTCTATCCTTACACTCTCTCGATGATCTGCTGCCCAAACAACCCGTACGGTCTGACCATCAAGATGATGATCAAGACGATAAACGACACAACTTGATTCAACCCCTGACCGATGTAGGCGCCGGTGTAAGTTTCTAACAACCCGATGATGATGCCGCCGATGATCGCGCCGGGAATTGAATCGAGCCCGCCCAATATGACAACGGGGAAGACGTGCAGCCCAAAGCTGCTGATCGTCCCGCTCACGCCGACGATATTGGCGACCAACGCCCCAGCGATAGCGGCAGTGACGGCGGCGATTGACCAAGCCCAGGCGAAAATTCTTTTTACGCTGATGCCCATGCTCAATGCCGCTTGTTGATCATCGGCGACGGCGCGCATGGCAATGCCCTCGCGCGATTTGCGAAAGAACAATGAGAACGCGCCGAGCAAGACGATGGCGATGCCAATCGCCCATAACCGATCGGCGCCAATGGTTGCGCCCAAAATTTTTACCGGGTCGCTGGGGATGAACGGCGGAAATTCTTTCGGTTGACTGCCCCAGATCATTTTGACGATGGCTTGCAGAACGCTGGAGAGTCCGATCGTCACCATGATCACCGAAATGATCGGTTCGCCGATCATCGGGCGCAAGACAAAACGTTCAACGGTGACGCCGACTCCGATGGCGATAGCCACCGTGAACACCATACCGATGGGCCACCACAAGCCGAACTGAGCGATCATGGCGTAGATGATGTAGGCTCCGACCAAAAGAAATTCACCTTGTGCAAAGTTGATCACGTCGCTGGCTTTGTAGATCAAGACGAAGCCCAATGCGGCAAGAGCAAGGATCGCGCCGTTGGTGAGACCGGAGAGGGTGTATTGGATGAATAGTTCCATAATGGCTGATGGCTTATGGCGGATAGCGGATAGCCTTATGCTATCCGCCATCCGCTATCGGCTATTTGCTTCCGTTAAGACTCTCAATCTTCAATCGCGTCTGCAGTGTTGCCGTGCGCCCATCTTGATACGTGATCGTCGTTTGCACATCAAGGTGCGAGTTCTGGCTGTAAAGGGCAGAGATGATGTCGGCGTAGCGTTGTGAGATGACGTTGCGGCGCACTTTGCGGGTGCGAGTCAGTTCGGCGTCGTCGGCGTCGAGTTCTTTGTGCAACAGTAAAAATCGTTTGATGCGCGCGGCGGGCGGCAGATCGGTGTTCGCCATCTCCACTTGTTTGCGAACCAAGTCGTAGACGGGTCCCTTCTGTGCCAGATCGGTGTAAGTGGTGTAAGCGATCTGGCGGTTCTCTGCCCACTTGCCCACATTGGGAAAATCAATGTTGATCATTGCCGCGACGAATGGATAATCGCCGCCAAAGACAACGGCTTCGCGTACGTACGGGCTGAACTTTAATTTGTTCTCGATGAACTGCGGCGAGAACTTGGTGCCGTCGTGCAAGGTCATTACATCCTTCGCGCGATCAATGACGATGAGATGTCCGTCTTCGTCGAAGTAACCGGCGTCGCCGGTGTGCAGCCAACCCTCTATTAATGAGGACGCCGTCGCTTCTTCATTGCGATAATAACCGGTCATCACGGCGGGCGACTGCATCAAGATTTCGCCGCTCTCGGCAATTTTGATTTCAGTTCCCGGAATGGGCGTGCCAACGGTTTGGAATTTAATATCGCCATCACGATGCACGACGGCGATACCGTTGATCTCCGTTTGTCCGTATATTTGTTTCAGGTTCACGCCGAGCGCGTGGAAGAATCGAAACACATCGGGACCCAACGCCGCGCCGCCGGTGTAGGCTCGTTTGAGATGGCGCAAGCCCAGATGATCTTTGATCTCTTGGAACACCAGCCACTCGGCGAAGAAGGATTGAAGTTTCAACAACGGTGACGGCGTCACCTTTTTAAATCGGGCATCGGCCGTCTGGTAGCCGATGTTCATCGCCCAGTTGTACATCTTCTGCTTGAACCAGGTGCTGTCTTCCATCTTCACTTGCACGCGGCTGATCATGTTTTCCCAAATGCGCGGTGGGCTGAACATGGCTTGCGGTCCGATCTCGCGGATGTTGTGCTGCACGGTTTCGGGTTCTTCGGGGAAGTTAACGGTGAAGCCGATTTGCAAACCGCAACTGAGCGTCATCATCTGTTCGCCGATCCAAGCGAGCGGCAAAAAGGAGACGAACTCATCGGAGGGTTGCATTGGGTCAATGCTCATCAAACTCTTGCCCATGCTGAGCATGCTGGCGTGGCTGAGCATGGCGAGTTTGGGGTTGCCGGTGGTGCCGGAGGTGGTGCAGAGGATGGCGATGTCACTGGCTTTACCTTGCGCCACTTTTTCTTCAAAGAGTTGAGGATGAGTCTTTTCGAATTCGCGCCCGGCTTTTTGTACGTCTTCAAACGACATCAAAAAATCTTCGCTGTAACTTCTTAAACCCTTCGGGTCGTAATAGATCACCTTGCGAACATTCTTAAGTTCACCCCACATCTCCAACACTTTGTCTACTTGCTCTTGATCTTCGACCACGATGAAGGATACATCGGCATGGTTGAAGATGTAGATCATTTCTTTGACCACGCCGTCTTGATACATGCCGATAGATTTTGCGCCCGCCGCTTGCGCCGC
>CAKKQG010000287.1 GCA_919901875.1 Anaerolineales bacterium | reverse complement strand
TGGTGGTTATACTGATGTCAAGGGTGGGAATTCCGCTGACCATATTTATTTTCCTGATTTGGCCAGAGACATGGATGTATTGATTCGCCTGAAAATCCGCCTTGGTTGCTTCGGAAAATTCGATGCCCATGCCACAGCCATCGTCGGTCATGGCGTTTAGAACAATATAAGCTCCTGTCACCGGGGCAAATGGAAAAGACTGTACAAACACAATCCTCGTCCGCCAGTTGATAACCCATTTCCCGATCAGCGATGACGTATATGCCGCTAGGTCAGCGGGCTCCAGTCCCTTAATGGAAGCCACGATCTTCGCGCAATCAGGCGCCAGCATAGCCGGATTACCCGGCGCCTGAGTAAGCATCTGAGATGCGGCAGTCGCTGTGGCGGGTCCATAAAGAGAATAGGCTGTGGCGGTACCGCTTACAAGAGATTGATTAGCGTTATAAAGAGACAAACCACCGACGCCGGCAAGAATACAACAAGCAAAGACTGCGCCTAAAATTACGAAGGTCCCCAAAAAACCTGACTTCTTCCTCGTTTCAACACCGTTACTTAACAGCCGCTTGTTGAAGGATGACACCCCCAACGGCACCAGCGTCAGCAAGCCGCCAATACACATCATGCCCAAGTACAGCGCGACAAAGCTTAGCCCTATAACTATTCCCGATTCAGCCCGTGGGTCACTGCCTAAGAGCTGATAACCCATATACGCCGAGAGCGCCGAATATGGCAAACCTATCAAGCCGACTACAACCAGAAACCCTCCGGGCCCAGCGCAGAGCAATACCGATGCCAACCATAGTGCGATCGTCATCAAACGTTTCATTATCTTCCTCGTTTTTATTTTAACTTCGCCGCACGAACCACACCACCGCGCCAACTCCAAACAAACCTAAACCGCACAATAAGATCGCGCCGCCCGCCATCAACGCATTGGTGATGGCTAACGAAAGATCATTATTGGGAGTGGGCATCCGATCAGGTGTCGCCGCCGATGTCGGTGGGACTTTCGAATCAGGTGTCACTGTCAACGGCGGCGCAACCGTTGCTTGAGTCTGTGGCGCATCCCACCACGGGTTAACATCGCTCGTGGTTAACGTGATCGGCTTTGAAACTTTATTCATCGGCGCGACGATCACCGCATCACCGGATTCTAAATCCACATCACCCACGCGCGCTTTGCCGTTGATGACATACACGCCGGTGAAGCCGTTGAAGCCAATATCAATCACCAGCGTTGCGGTTCCCGGATAGATCGTCGCCGATGGCGTGTAAATAATCGGCGTGCCTGACGCCCCCAGGCGCAAATTTAAATTTACCGTTTGACTGTTCCGCAAAACGACCAACGGAATCGAATCGCCTACCGCGCGAGCGCGAATGATCGCCGCCAGAGTTTGTTGAGCGTTGATCGCTTTGCCATCGGCTTTTTGAATCACGTCGCCGATTTTCAAACCCGCTTTGTCCGCCGGACTGCTGGCAACGACCATCTTCACCGACGCGCCACGATCATTCAACTCATACTGCACGCCGACGAATGGCTTTTGAGTCTGTTGCGTATACGACGCCAACATGATCGTCGGCGGATCGAAAATAAAATCGCCGCTGCCATTGATAGTGCCGCGCACCGAACT
>CAKKQG010000286.1 GCA_919901875.1 Anaerolineales bacterium | reverse complement strand
CCACAGGATCGGGCATCGCCTTTGTCGTGACGCGATAGGTGTTGCCGGATGTCAGACCTGTCACGTTTTGACTAATGCTGAACCAGATCGCTCGCCAATTGCCAACCACGCGATAGGCGCGCGGCACGTCGGCTAAACCATCGAGATCATCCGGTGAGGCAGTCTCAGGTGTGATGATGTTGGCGCGTGGATACTTAAACGATTCGGGACCTTTCTTCGGTGTGGACTCATCGGCGCACCAGAACGTCCAACCCTCCGGCACTTCAATGTTGCGTTGATCTTTATAGAATGTTGTGCCGCCGCCGAAGTCACTATTCTTAATTGCGTTGGGCGCACTCGCCGCGCCCGCCGCTTCAAGTTTCATGGGACCAATGAAACACGAGTTGTAAGTGAGTCCATAGCGCCCGCGCGCTTCAACCTGCACTTCTGCTTGCGCGGCAGTGGCGGTGAATTCGAGAGTCACTGTTCCCCATTTGCCAAACGGATATTTCGTTCCGTCTGCCCAATCGGTTGAAAAAGTTTGACCGCCGCAGTTGACGACGAGTCGTGATTCAACGGCATCCACATTTGAGGCAAACATTTTGCTGCCATCACCGGCGTAACCCGTAACGGGATCCGGTCTGACCTGAACCGAAAAGCGATAGCGCCCGTTGGCGGCGAGACCGTTGACGGTTTGTTTCATCTGCCACCAAATCGTGCGCCACTCGCCGAACATTCGCAATGCCGGAACGTTGTCAACCTCTTTATCGTTGACGAAATTTGAGCGCGGTCTTTGAAACGGCGCGCTTTGATTCGGAAGTTCGGTGGAGCCTTCTTTCCACGTCACTTCCCAACCGTTCGGCACGGTGAGGTCCATGATGCCGCGCCAATTTTGAGTCACGCCGCGCTCGTAACTGCCGTTGTCAATCAAGTTGGCGGCGGGTTGAGTGGGCGTGGCGGGTTGCGAGGCAACGACCACAGGTGAAGGGCGTGTGGGCTGCGCCGGGCGAGTCGGTGCGACTGCATCTGGCACATTCGCTTCGCGCTTAATGTAGTCCGCTAAATATTCTGCGACTTTCGTTCCGGCGATATCGTAGTTCGTCCACGGCTCGCCAAAACAACCGACGGTGAAGATCGTCGCGCCCAACATATTTGGATTCTTGCGGAGTTCTTTGTCGTACCAAATTAATTGTTCGGCAAAATAGCGCTGTGGGTCGCGTTCATTGCCGCGCCAATAATCAATCGGATCCGTCGAGCCGTTCCATTGGGGCCACCACTCAGCATTAGTGCGCCAATTGCCGCTTGAGGAATTTACCGGCGTATAACCGATTCGATCCAAACCGGCTTCGGTGATGGCGATCAACACATCATCGCAGCCTTCGGGCTTGAGAAACTTGTTCATGATCTTGCGATAGCGCAACGTGACCCAACCTTCTTCGCCCTCGTCCTCGGCTGGATTCAATTGATACTTGCCGGTCATCCACCACATCCACGGCGAACTGTATTCGTGCAAGCCCAGCACGCCGTTAAATTGTTTTGCGGTTTGCACCGCCGGGACAAACCACTTCCACAATTCGATATCGCCCGGACTGCCGGTGGCAAAATTACCGATCACGCCGCGCAAGCCCATGTCGGCTAACATTCGCAAGCGCGCCACTTCAAACGTGGAGTACCATTGCATGTCTTCTTTCGATCCCCACACCGGCTCGTTATGTCCTTCCCATAATTTAACCGTTGGATATTTAGCGTAATGTTCTTTTTGCGTGTCGAGGAATCGCCGCGCCGCCGCTTCGGGTTGTTCATTCTGACGCTGCGCTTCGGCGGTCATGTTCGTGTGCCAACGCCCGATCACGGTGACAGTGGGATCGGTCACTTCGGGCAGCAAGCCGAACTCGCTGATAAATTTCACGATGCGGCTTCCGGCGCGGATCATTTGTCGTGCTGACTCATTGCCGTTCAAGATGTGCGGACCAATTTTGCTGGGCATGACGAATCTCCTTTGTGTGGTTGATGAATTATAGAATAGAAAAGAGCAAAATCCCAAATCCCAAAAACCCAAAAACCCAAAATCTCAAAATCCCAAACTCCAAATTTCAAACCTCAAACCTCAAACCCTAATCTCCATTGTTCATTCTTCATTGTTCATTGTTCATTTATAATCGTCATCATGTCCAAAGGTCAGCGCGTTTCGATCTCTCTGATTCTCATTGGCGGCATCTTGGCGTTAGGCATCCTGCTCAAGTGGGGCTTCGAGATTAACAGCCGCGCTTCGTTCACACCAACCCCTCTCTCTATCTCTAATGTTCTGACTCAACGCGCGGTGGGCGTCACGGTCGTCGCGCTGAGTCCGGTAACGGTCACGTCGCTTCCGAACTTGCCGATTGTCACTCTGCAATTTACTGCGGTGATCGCGCCACCCTCATTGCCTACGGCGACGCCGCCGATCACGCCTCAGCCGCCGACTCCAGTCAAACTACCCACTCCCACATCGGCGGCGACCCAAGCGGCTGCTACGTCCACTTCCGCAAAATGGAATCGCGGCGCGCCGCCGATCATCGGACCGAGTCCAACGTGGTCGGTCTCTTCGTTTCCCACTCGCGCGCCCGCTTCAGGCGGGACGAAGATCGGATTCCACACCACGCTCAGGGGCGAACTCACATTAGATTACGTTGCCAAAGTTAAACCGCCGGTGATGAAAGGCGTGGACGATATTCAATTTCTAAAAAAGGTGAAGGCGGTTTCGCCCAACACGATCACCATTGGGCGCTACGTGGTGCCACAACTTAATATCGGCGAAGGCGACGCGGCGAAGCGGGCGATTGATTTTGTGAACGAGTATTTGCCCAAGTATCGTGAACACAAAGACTACGTGGATTATTGGGAAGGGTGGAATGAGGTTGCCTTTCCGAATTATGAATGGTACGCCGTGTTCGAGGCAACGCGCGCCTGTGAAATGCAGAAGCACGGTTTCAAAGCTTCGATAGGAAATTTTTCGTCTGGCACGCCCGAGCCGTGGCAGTTCGAAGCGTTTCTTCCGGCAATCGAAGCAGGGATTCGCTGCAATGCGATTCTGGGTTTGCACGAATACGGCGCGCCGACGATGTATTTGTGGTGGGCACAAGGGTTGCCAGCGAGCATGGGTCACGCCGCAGTGGCGGCTTACCCTGATCGGGGTCCGTTGATCGGGCGCTATCGTTATTTCTATCGCGACTATTTAATCCCGCGCAACAAAGTGATCCCGCTTGTCATTTCTGAAACGGGGATAGATGGCTTGGTGGCGATGGGGCAGCGACCCGGTTATTCCAACGATGAGGGTCCCGGCTGGAGAGGGTTTGCAACATACTGGTCGAAGGAATTAAAAAAAGATGACGCGGCGGCTTTTTACGCCGAGCAGTTGGCGTGGTACGACAGTTTGTTGCGACAAGATGAGTATGTGCTTGGGGCGACGATCTTTAATGTGGCGGGCGGCACCAACGCCCAGTTCACTTCTTACGAACCGGGCGGGGCGTTGATGACAAAGCTGACGGAGTACGCGCTCACGTTGAAGTAAAGATCAAACCTTTGAACGCTGAAGACGCTGATTAGCGCTGATGATCGCTGATTCTTTTTATCGGCACTCAGAAAAGTCTTTTCCCAAATTCTGCTGTCAACGAATGACCAACCGCTTCGCGTAAACGAATAGGTGGCGTGAGAGCATATTCGTTTCATATTCGTTGACAGAATGACGCGGAAAAAATTTATTTTGGGATTTTGGAGTTTGGGATTTGGGATTTTAGAAATTACTGTTCATTCATATAAAACGCCATCGGTCTCAACATATCGTTGAGATCAAACGAGTGCCACTCGGTGTTGGCTGTGCCTGCGGTGAACAAGGTGACGCCAATCACGTAATCATCTTTGCGTAATTCCGAGTCGTACCATTTAAGTTGTTCAAGATACACGCGCCACATATCGGGACCTAAGCCCAAGCTTGCCCAATCTTTGTAACACGAAAACCACCCCGCCTCATTCTGTTGTCGCTGCGGGCAGCCTTGCCCCACACCGGCATCAATGCCGCCTTCGCTGATGACGAGCGGCACGTCGAGCTTGCGCGGTTTGAGATAGCCTTCGTACCAATAGCGATAACGCAGCGTGAGCGAACCGGCGATCTTATTCAGATTGGCGGGCGCGCCCGGAATCCCTGCGCCGACTCCGGTTTTCATTAAAGGCGAGGCGTATTCGTGCAAATGAAAAATGCCGCCGCATTTTTGGATCGCTTGAATCGCTGGAATGAATCGCGCCATGTCGGCGTACTCCGGTCGTCCGCCACTGAAGCCGCCCACTGCCGCCTTCATCCCCAAATCTTTCATCTGGCAGG
>CAKKQG010000285.1 GCA_919901875.1 Anaerolineales bacterium | reverse complement strand
TAGACTCTTTCGGCATGGACAAAAAAAATCTTACTCCCGATATTGATTTTAAGGTTGTCGTTGGCATGATGATCACCTTGATCTTCGTTGGAGCAATTGCAATCGCTACGATCAGGCAATCCTCGCCGATCATCTACACCCCACAAACGCCCAACCCCAGCCCGCTCGGTTACACCATCAGCTTGGTTATGTTCATCGTGCCGGCGGCAGGCATCAAATGGTGGTTCATGAGAAATCCCGAATACAAAGTGGAAAAGAAAGCGTATTGGATCACCATCGGCATTCTTGCCCCGCTTGGATTCTTCCTCGACGCGCTCTTCGGCAACAGCTTCTTCACCTTTGAGAACAAAGCGGCGACGATAGGCATTGATCTGCTCGGCTACAAATTCGGTCAAGGCTGGGTGTGGAGCATCCCGCTTGAAGAATTTATTTTTTACTTCAGCGGCTTTCTGATGATCCTTCTCGTCTACGTCTGGGGCGATATGTATTGGTTCGGGGCATACAATGTGGATGACTACAAAGCAAACGTGCAGGATTTAAAAAAGATTCTCTCCTTCCATTTGCCATTGCTTATTTTTTCGCTGGCGATGATCGCCGCGGCGATCCTCTTTAAATACTATTTCGCGCCCGCGCAATATCGCGAGGGCTTTCCGGGTTATTTTGTTTTCCTCATTGCCCTCGCCGTCACGCCGACGATCTTTTTATTCAAAGTCGCCAAGCCCTTCGTTAACTGGCGCGCCTTTAGCTTCTCGCTCTTCATGTTGTTGTTCCTCAGCTTGTTGTGGGAAGGCACACTCGGCGTGCCGTACGCTTGGTGGGGTTATCGTCCGCAGCAAATGGTGGGCATCATGATGCTGCCGATGGCGAACTTGCCCATCGAAGCGGTTGCCGTGTGGTTCGTCACCACCTGGACGACGATCATCTTTTACGAAGTGATCAAAATTTTTCTCTACATGGAGCGCCCGCTCAAAGATGCGTTCTTGGGTTCAGGCGCGGGCGGCACGTTGGGAGATCGTTAAACAAAAGTTGCGGCAACAGTTCAACTGTTGCCGCAACAAAGTCTACGGGTTGATGCGGCTGGTGGTTATACTGATGTCAAGGGTGGGAATTCCGCTGACCATATTTATTTTCCT
>CAKKQG010000284.1:5461-11674 GCA_919901875.1 Anaerolineales bacterium | reverse complement strand
AAATGGATCGCCAATTACCAATTACCAATTACTAATCTCCAATCTCCAATCTCTAACCTCCATCACGCTGGCTGGTTCATCTATCGTCACGACGAAGACTATCTTGCGATCAGAGCTGGCGACAACGGTCAACTCGGTTGGGGCGGACACGCGCACAATGATGCCTTGAGCTTCGAGTATTCAATCGGCGAAAGAAATTTTTTGATTGACCCCGGCACCTACACTTACACCTCCGATCCCGAATCGCGGGATCTCTTTCGCTCAACGGCGTATCACAACACTCTGCGCGTAGATAGTCAGGAGATCAGCCGTATACCTGAAGGCGAGTTGTTTCGTTTGGAGAATGACGTGCGCTGTAGAGACGTTGCATGCAACGTCTTTACGTGGGAAGGCGAACACATCGGATATAAACGTCTCGGCGTGATTCATCGCAGACGGTTTGAGAAGATGGGGACAGGTTGGCGAGTCGGCGACACCGTGAACGGAGTCGGCAGCCACACCCTCGAATGGTTCTTTCATTTCGATCCAAGCTGCGCGGTGGAGATCGATCAGAACCGAGTCATCACAAAATTCGCATCGAGTCCGAACATCCAGATCACATCCAATTACCAATTACCAATTACTCTTCAACAAGGTTTCGTCTCTCACACTTACAGTCAACGCTCCTCCGCACCAGTCGCAAAATTTTCGCTCACGACACAACTGCCGTTTAGCGTTGAGTTTATAATCAGCAAACTATGAAACAACTTTTTTTTGACGGCAAGGGCGCGTTGCATATTGAAGATGTTCCCGCGCCCGCCTGCGGCGAGGGTAAGGTGTTAGTGCAAACAGCCTACTCGCTCATCTCGGCCGGAACGGAAACGACGGCGGCGACGGGCGGCGGAAGTTTGATCAAGCGCGTGATGAAGCAACCGTATTTGATTAAGAGCGCGATTGATTTTGCGATGAAGCAGGGCGTGGGTGCGATGATCAAAACCGTGAAGCAAGTCGCCGATGAATGGATGCCAATAGGATATAGCGCGAGCGGAGTCGTGATCGAAATTGGCGCGGGCGTGACTCGTTTCGCCGTGGGTGATCGCGTGGCATGTGCCGGTGCGCGGCAAGCGAACCACGCCGAATTTATTTCTGTTCCCGAAAATCTTGTCGCAAAAATTCCAAAGGATCTTTCGTTTCGTGAAGCGGCGTTTGTCACGCTCGGCGCGATTGCGCTTCAAGGCGTGCGCCGCGCCGAACCCACTTTGGGTGAAACGGTTGTCGTCGTTGGCACAGGTTTAATTGGATTGATCACGGCGCAACTGTTACGCGCGAATGGATGCAGAGTGATTGCCACAGATTTATCGGATGAGCGACTCGCAGTGGTGCGATCACTTGGAGTTGACCTGACGATCAACGCGGATGCCGCCGATCCTGTGAAAGCGGTTTCGTCCTTCACCCATAGTTTGGGCGCGGACGCCGTCATCCTGTGCGCGGCGACAAAATCTTCTGAGGCGATCAACCAAGCATTTAAAATGTGCCGCGAGCGCGGGCGGGTGATCATCATCGGCGCGGTGGGTATGGAATTAGACCGCGCAGATTTTTATAACAAAGAGATCGATCTGCGAATGTCGCGCTCATACGGACCCGGGCGCTATGATCGCCGCTTTGAGGAAAAAGGATTCGACTACCCGCCTGCTTATGTGCGTTGGACAGAGACACGCAACCTTGAATCATTTTTAGAAGCGGTTGCCTCAAAACGAGTCAACGTTGAAGCGTTAATCTCATCCGAATATCCGATTGATCAAGCACAACAAGCTTATGATGATGTGATCAAAGGCGGCGCATCAAAGATCGGCGTGCTTCTAAAATATCCCGAACAGAAATTTGATTCGTCAAAGCGCATCTATCATCTCAATCTCCAATCTCCAATCTCCAATCTCCAGCCTTCAATCGCTTTAGTCGGCGCGGGCGCATTTGCCAAATTGATGCACGTTCCAAATCTCAAAGCGTTAAATGTGAGTGTGCCTGTTGTCGTAAGCGGGTCGGGCGCGAGCGCGCGGCAGGTGGCAGAGATGTTGAAGGCGGAGAAGGCGACAACAGATTATGAATCGGTGCTGAGCGATTCAAACGTGAGCGCGGTGTTGATCTCCACGCGGCACAACTTACACGCCAGTCAAACCATCGCGGCGGCGAAAGCGGGCAAACATATTTTTGTAGAGAAGCCGTTAGGGTTAACGGTTGAAGAATGTGAGCAAGTTGTCCAAGCAGTTGAACAAGCAGGCGTGTTATGCACCATTGGATTCAATCGCCGTTTTAGCCCTTACGCACTGGAGGCGAAAAAAGTTTTGGAGTCGCTCGCGGGCGCGAAACACATTGTGTGCCGCGTCAATGCCGGCGCGTTGCCCAAGAGTCATTGGCTTCTCGATCCAAGCGAAGGTGGCGGGCGCATCATTGGTGAAGGCTGCCACTTTTTCGATCTGATGACTTGGTTAGCAGGGTCAACGCCGGTGTCGGTTTCCGCGCAGAAGATCGGTGACGACGAGAATGAGGTCAGCGCGGCGGTTAAATTTTCAGATGGATCGCTTGGCACTTTAATCTACACAGGCTTGGGTGATACTCAATATCCTAAAGAGCGGATTGAAATTTTTGCGGTCGGCGGCGTGATCGTCATTGATGATTTTCGTTCTGTAGAATTTAGCGGCGTGCGCGGCAAGAACATAAAGGGCGCGCAAGATAAAGGTCATCGCGCCTTGTTGAAAAATTTCCTCGAGGCGATGCAGGGTAAAGCGCAATTGATGATCACGGCACAGGATGGATTGATGGCGACGGCGTGCGGAGAGACAACATTAAAAGCGATTCGGAGCGGGCAGGCACAAAGAGTTTGATGATACGAGTTATTGTTTAGAAGCAATAAAAGCGAACCCCCCCGTCGTATTGCGTATACGTGTGATCTCTTTCGATTGGCGGGCTACTAAACCACCAGCCCACCACCAAAATTTGTGTAACCATTCAACTGGGCGGATGATCGCTTGCGCCAGCGGGCGTGGCATAAGCGGGAAGAGAGCCATGCTTGCCTGAGCTGTCAACCCAGACCACTGCGCGCTAGGGGCGATACGCTCAACTTGGAAACCACCATACCTTAGCATGTTAAGCAGTCCCAAATGGCTGTGATGGTAAAAGCTGTCTCCATGGAAAGGTTCAAGAAAAGCCACAGTTCCCAAAAACCGCCCACCCGTTTTCAATACCCGATAGGCTTCGCGCATCATCACGAACGGAAAACGGATGTGTTCGAGGACGGCAATGGACGAAATAAAATCGAACGAATTGCTTTCAAATGGCAGGGAGTGGGCATCTGCTAAAAAGGGGGCTTGGGGCGAATTATAGTCAATGCCAACCCATTCAAAACCAGCATGTTCACCCACCTCTTGATGAATCGATCGCCCGCATCCGAGATCGAGCATCAGGCTCCCCGGACTGGCTTTGGGGAAATAGCTCAACAATTCTCGTGACAAATGGTGTGGGACATGTACATTGGTGAAATCAACAGCCGGGGCGGAGTTCATGGTGAGCGGCGCAATGGATACGGTCTCGGTCGCCAGCGCTGTCCCCAATTCGAATTCAATCGAAGTTTTCTTTGGACTCTGCAATCTTAGATCAAGCGCGCCATCTGCGTTACAGGTATAAATGGCTTGGCACTGGGCGCAAGCCGCCCCCGAAGTAGTAGGGGTTAATTTTCCGTTGCATTGGGGACAGATGAGAATTTTCCAAATGCGAGTGGATATTTGATAAGACATTCTGTGACGCTCCCAATTTAAAGTAGGCGGCAGTATAACATATCGATTGCCCGTCACCGTCTGAATCTTCATGCGTCCTTCATAAATTCATAATTCATCCGTCTCTAATGGTAAAATCCACGCGCCATGATTAGCGGGCGCGACATCCTTATACTCTCCACGCAAGATTGGGGCGCGATGCCCACGCGCAAACATCGCTGGGCGCGCAACTGGGCAAAGCAAGGCAACCGCGTGTTATACGTCGAACAACAAATGCACTGGGCGGGTTGGCTGATCGAAATACGCCAACAGTTCACGCGCGCCTTTCGATTCTTGCAGGGCGCGCGCCCCGTTGAAGAAAATCTTTGGGTCTTTACCTTGCCCATCGTGCTGCCGTTCTTTCAAATGAGCGAAGCCATCAATTGGCTCAACAATTTTTTTCTCGCGCCCGTATTGCATGGAATGATTCGTAAATTGGGATTCAAGAATCCTATCTTGTGGACGTACACACCACACTCGGCGGACTTTGTCGGCAAACTCGATCAGAGTCTCACCGTGTATGAATGTGTGGACGAATTTTCGGCGGCGAAGGGGTTGGTGCATGGAGCGACGATTGCCAAAATGGAACGGGAGTTGATTCAAAAAGTGGATCAAGTGATCGTCACCGCGCCCGGACTTTTAGAATCTAAAAAGGGATTTGCGCGACGCATGGAACTGGTGCCTAACGGCGTGGACGTTGAACACTTTGCAAAATCATCCGCGCCCGAAACGATCATCGCGCCAGAGATCGCCACGATTCCAAAACCGATCATCGGCTATCTCGGCGGGGTGCAGTATTGGGTTGATTTCGATCTCATTGCCCACGCCGCACGACAGCACCCCGAATGGTCGTTTGTGTTTGTGGGCAATGTCGAGCCGTTGGCGCGCGTGGATAAAGTGCGCGATTTTAAAAATATGTTTTTTCTTGGACGCAAACCTTACAACGATCTGCCACGCTACGTCAAAAATTTTGATGTGTGCATCAACCCTTACGTGTTAGATGGCGTGGGCGCAAATGTGGATCCATTGAAACTCTACGATTACATTGCTTCGGGCAAACCGGTTGTGTCTGTGAACATCCCCGCCGCGCAGCGATTTTCTGACATCATGCCTCTCACTCAAACCGCCGACGAATTTACTCGCGCCATCGAATCTGTTTTAAAAAATCCGGGCGACGCAACAAAGCGAATGCAAACGGCGGCGGCGCACTCGTGGTCGGCTCGATTTAAAAAGGTGGAAGCCACTGTAGAGGCGGCAACCCTATAATGAGTTTTTCGTTTCCTTCCGGTAAACGCCTGGTGGTGATGATCCCGGCATACAACGAAGAGGCGAGTCTGGCGCGCGTGATTCAAAATGTGCGTGAGGCGATCCCTTTCGCCGACATCGTGGTGATCAACGATGGCTCACACGACAAAACAAAATCCGTCGGGCGCGAGTCGGGCGCGCACGTTGTCAACTTGCCATTCAACTTGGGCATCGGTTCGGCGATGCAAACTGGATTTCTTTTCGCGCGCGACAACGGTTACGATTTTGCGATTCAGGTGGACGGCGATGGACAACACGACCCGCGCGAGATTGAAGTGATCCTGACTCCGCTGATCAACGGTGAGGCCGACGTGATCGCCGGAGCGCGATACATTGAAGACCGGGGCTACATCACTCCTCTTCCGCGCCGAGTCGGCATCATCATCCTGTCTTCGATCATCAGCCTTGCCGTGCGGCGGCGAGTCACCGATCCCACCTCCGGTTTCCGCGCCAGCAATCGCAAAGCGATTGAATACTGCGCGGGCGATTATCCTTACGACTACCCCGAACCCGAATCGGTGGTGCAATTTTTTAAAGCCGGACTCAAAATGCGCGAAGTGCCGGTCACAATGAATCCGCGTTACGGCGGGCAAAGCTCCATCACACCGTTGCGATCTTTTTACTACATGGTCAAAGTGATTCTGGCAATCATGATTGACTTATTGCGAGATACGCCGCGCATCCGTTAGAGAAAAAAGATCATGGATTTACTTCAATCTCTAATCTCCAATCTCTAATCGCTCGACATGGCAGACCGTCTCACCCTCTCCATCACCATCGGCGCAGTTACGTTGTTCGTCATCATCCTCGAACTGGTGCGCCGCAAAAAACTTGAAGAACAGTATTCGCTGTTGTGGCTCGGCGCGGCGATTAGCTTGATCATCCTTGCCGCTTCGCGCAATTGGTGGGACACATTGATCATCAGCATTGGAGTTACCTATCCGCCGACGGCGTTATTCATCGCCGGTTTTGTGGCGATGATCATGATCCTACTGTACTTCTCCACCATCATCACCAAACTGACCCAACAAAACCGCCAAGCCGCGCAGCAACTCGGCTTGCTCGAATGGAAACTGCATGAACTTGAAAAACGACTCTCAAGACTTCCGAAGTCTTAAAG
>CAKKQG010000284.1:4154-5361 GCA_919901875.1 Anaerolineales bacterium | reverse complement strand
GTCTTGGGCGCGATCTTCGTCGCCGCCCTCCTCACTCGCTTGTTTTGGATCATCGTCCTCACCCCGAATTATCAACTCGACGGCGGTGGTGATGGACCTCTCTACATGCTGTTGGCGAAAACGTTGGTGGAAAAAGGTTGGCAATATCTTGACACCTTTTTTGGCACAGTAGCTGTCGCTCCCGTATACACATTCTATCTCGCCTTCTTCCATTATTTCTTTCCTCCCGAATCTGTTTTAACCGCCGCGCGCGTCGGGCAAGCATTCGTTGATGCATTGAGTTCCATTGCCATCTTCGATCTGGTGCAGCGCATCTTCAACCGACGCACGGCGTGGATCGCCGCAATCGTTTACGCCTTGGATCCGCGCTTCGTCGTTCAAAGCGGCGACATCCTCACCGAAGCGTTGTTCACGTCTCTCTTTTTGATCAGTATTTGGTTGTTTGTCATCGCTCACCCTCTGCCCGACCCGCGCCAGCGAAGCATCTTTAAATATCTGATCGCCGCGGCCTCGTGGTTTATCGCTGCCTTCACGCGCGCCATCGTGCTGCCACTCGCGGTGCTGTTCGGGTTAATGACTCTGCTGCCGCACCCCAGCAAACGGCAATTGATCGCACTCGGCATCGCCGCCGCTGTCGGCCTCACCGTGTTAGTCGTGCGCTCCATTCAACTCTACAATTCGTACGGGCGTTACGTGATCATCACCAGCGGCTTTGAAGGACATTTTTGGATGGGCAGCCGCAGCGATGGTCAATGGCATGGAATACCCGAATTTGAAAAAGAACGGCAAGATTTGCAAAGGCGTTACGGCGGGCGCGACGCTTACATCGAAGACGCGCTTAACACCATCGCCGCCGATCCACTTGCATATGCGCGTTTGCTTTTCGTCAAACTCACTGGCGCGTATTTGCAGCCGCAAGGCACAGTGAGCTTCGGCAATGAAGGCGAGAGCCTCAAAGATTTAGCGTTGCAAGTATTAAATAAAAAAATGAGTCTCAACGATCTCATTCAATCTTCCGGATTTTTTCCAAAATTGATCATTTACATTTTTCATTACATTGGATTGATCGGTGGACTCATCGGCATCACCCTCACGCGCCGCGACTGGCTCAAGGTGCTGCCGTTGACTCTACCCATCGCTTACTTCACCATCGTCTACACCTTGCTCACTATCATCCCGCGTTACCTTTTACCGATCATGCCGCTCT
>CAKKQG010000284.1:0-4054 GCA_919901875.1 Anaerolineales bacterium | reverse complement strand
ATGATCGTCGCTCACGTTTTCAAAGCTACCGGACTCTCAGGCTCCGAGTCACATCTTCTGTCACTCGCACGCGGTTTGCGTGATGAGGGATTCGAATCGCACTTGATCATCCTGATCGATCCGACTCGCTTGCCCGACACGCTGATCCGCGCCGCGCAGACTCAGGGGACGCCGACTCATTTAGTGCAACTGAATCACGATCTCGATCTTTTTTCCGTTCCCAAAATAAAAATTATCCTTAATTCCATTAACGCGCAGATCGTCCACACCCATTTGATTCACGGCGATCTGTTCGGCACGCTCGCCGCAGGCAAACGGGTTGTCGTGCAGAGTCGGCATAACGATGACAAGTTTCGGCGCAACATCATCATCAAGTTGCTCACTCGCTCACTCGCCAGCCGCGCCAAAACAATCATCGCCATTTCCGATTCGTTGGCGAACTTTGTGCGCGATGTAGAAGGAGTCACGCCGTCTAAGATCACCCGCATCCATTACGGACTCGATCCGAATGAGGTAACAGGCAAAGCGAAAGCGGGGGCATTGCGAAAAGAATTAAAGATCAACGAGTCGCCGCTCATCGGCGCAATCGGGCGGCTTACTGAACAAAAGGGGTTTGAATACTTGCTTGAGTCTTTTGCGCGTGTGCGAGACAATGTGAAAGAAGCCCATCTGGTGATCGCCGGTGACGGCGAGCGGCGGCACGCGCTGGAATCGAAAGCTCAAAGTTTGAACATCGCCGACGCGGTTCATTTCTTGGGTTGGCGTGACGACGTCCCTTCGATCATGATCGATCTCGACGCGCTCATCGTGCCATCCTTGTGGGAAGGATTTGGCTTAGTGACTCTCGAAGCGATGGCGTTGGGCAAACCGATCATCGCCAGCAGAGTCAGCGCGTTGCCCGAAATTATTTCGCAGGGCGAAACCGGGCTGCTCGTCCCGCCCGCCGACTCTGCCGCGCTCGCCGATTCGATCTTGAATCTGTTGCGCGATCCAGCCAAAGCCAAAACGATGGGTCAGCGTGGTCGCGCGCGATTAGAAAAAGAATTTACGATTCAACGTATGGCACAGCGCCACGCAGTTGTTTACAAAGAAGCCGCGTCGCGCGTGCCGGAGTTTAGAGCGTAACAATTTTCGATTGTGGATTTCTGATTTTTGATTGAAACGATCAATCAGCAATCAGCAATCAGCAATCAGCAATCCGATGTGCGGCATCTGCGGCGTCATTCACTTCGATAACTCTCCCGTAGCCAAACACGATCTGGAGCGTATGGTGAAAACAATTCATCATCGCGGACCCGATGATTGCGGTGTGTGGGCGGATGGCAATGTGGGCTTGGGCAACACGCGCTTGGCGATCATTGACTTGAGCAGCGCCGGACATCAACCTTTATCCAACGAAGCGGGCGATGCGTGGATCGCCTTCAACGGTGAGATTTACAACTTCAAACATTTGCGCGATGAAGTGGTGCGCCCGATGCACCGCTTTCGATCTCACACCGACACCGAAACGATCCTGCATCTGTTTGAAGATCAGGGCATCGGCTGTTTGGAATTGTTGCGCGGGATGTTTGCTTTGGCGATCTGGGACGGGGGCAAACGCGAGTTGTGGCTGGCGCGTGATCGACTCGGCAAGAAGCCACTTTACTATTATCAAGATGCCAAGCGTTTTGTCTTCGGCTCGGAGATCAAAACGATTCTGGAATATCTCGGGGTGCGACGTGAATTGAATCGTGATGTCATCCCTTTGTATCTCGCTTACGGCTACGTGCCTGCGCCCGAAACGATCTTCAAGGGAATCAAAATGTTGCGGGCGGGGTGCTGGTTGAAAGTGAAAGAGGGAGTCGTCGAAGAAAAAGAATACTGGTCACCGCCTCTTGTAGGGGCGCATGTCCATGCGCCCTTACGCACGGAACAGGAATGGGTCCATGCGTTGCTCGATCAATTGCGCGAAGCAGTGCGCTTACGATTGATCAGCGATGTGCCACTCGGCGCGTTTCTTTCGGGCGGGTTAGATTCAAGCGCGGTGGTGGCGTTGATGGCAGAAGAGTCGGCGACACCTGTGAAGACGTTTGCCATCGGGTTCAGCGGTGAGCCGTCTTACGATGAAACGGCGCACGCGCGTGTGGTGGCAAATCATTTAAAGACCGAGCATCACGAATTTATTGTCGAACCCAACGCGATTGACTTGATCGAAAAATTGACGTGGCACTTGGATCAACCGTTTGGCGATTCGTCGGCGATACCCTCCTATCTCGTTTCAAAGATGGCACGCGATCATGTGACGGTTGCGCTGAATGGCGATGGCGGCGATGTGTTGTTCGCTGTTTACGAACGATTTTACGCGGCGCGACTGGCGCAACAATATCAGCGCGTGCCGAAGATCGCTCACAATTTAATTTCGGGCGTCGCTTCGCGTTTGCCACAAGGCACAGGCTACCGCGATCTGGGGCGGCGCACGTCGCGCTTTGTGAACACCGCGCGGCAAACGTTACCCGATCAGTATTTGGGTTGGGTGGGGATCATGTCGGAAGATTTAGTGGAACGGTTATGCGGTCACGCGCGCGCGGCGGATCATTTTAAAAATTATTTTCGCGCGCGCGCCGACGGCGACCCCGTGCCGACTCTGCTCGACGTCAACATGCGATCCTATCTGCCCGACGATCTGTTGATCAAAGCCGACCGCATGAGCATGGCGGCGTCACTTGAAGCGCGCTCGCCGTTTCTCGATCACGTCTTGGTAGAATTCGCGGCGACGATCCCGGCGTCGTTGAAGTTGAAAGGCAGCGTCGGCAAATATATTTTGAAGCGCGCCTTTGAAAACAAATTGCCGCGCGAAATTATTTACAGGCGCAAGCACGGTTTCGGCGTGCCGATTGGAAAATGGTTCCGCACGACTCTGCGCGATTACGTAAACGAGATTCTGCTTTCGACTCGCGCCACGCAGCGCGGGGTGCTGCGGACGGAGGCTGTGCAACAGTTGGTGAACGAACACCTGAGTGGCGCGCGCGATCACGGTCACGCGCTGTGGACGGTGATGATGTTGGAAGTGTGGGCGAGGAAGTTTTTAGATTGACTTGTTGATTAATTCGTATTGCGTATTTCGTAATGCGTAAAACGGAATACGAAATACGCAATACGGTATACGTTTCAAGGAGATTTGCATGACACGATACCTAGTAACCGGCGGCGCGGGCTTCATCGGCTCAAGCATTGTAGAAGAGTTGGTGAAGCGTGGACATATAGTGCGCGTCGCCGACAATTTTGCGACAGGTCGTCGCGAGAATCTAAAAGCGGTAATAGACAAGATCGAATTGGTGGAGGGTGATCTGGCAGAGCTCGATTTCGCCCGTCACGTCGCGCGCGATGTGGATTACGTTTTGCATCAAGCCGCCATCCCCAGTGTGCCGCGCTCGGTTGCCGACCCGATTCTCAACAACCGCTCCGGTGTGATAGCGACTCTCAATATGTTGGTCGCGGCGAAGGATGCCAAAGTGAAACGCATGACATTTGCTTCGTCGTCGTCAATTTATGGAGAAGCCTTTGCCGGCGCGAAGCGCGAAGACATGCAGTTGCTTCCTCTCTCACCGTACGGCGTGAGCAAAATGGCAGCAGAGGGTTATTGCGTTGCCTTTCATACCGTGTATGGTTTTGAAACGGTGTGCTTGCGCTACTTCAACGTATTCGGTCCGCGCCAAGACCCCACGTCGGAATACTCGGCAGTGGTTCCAAAATTCATCACGGCACTGCTCAACAAAAAAGCCCCGACGATCTACGGCGACGGCGAACAGACTCGTGACTTCACTTATGTTGGCAACGTGGTCGCCGCCAACCTGCATGTCCTTACCGCGCCCGCCGAAGGCGCGGCGGGCGGATTCTTCAACGTGGCAATGGGGCAAGCCACATCGCTCAATCAACTCGTGGATATGCTCAACGAATTGATCAGCACGAATCTCAAGGCAAACTATGCCCCACCCCGCACAGGCGACATCAAACATTCGACAGCAGACGTGAATAAGATCAAAGATGCGTTGAACTACTCACCCGCGATCAGCTT
>CAKKQG010000283.1 GCA_919901875.1 Anaerolineales bacterium | reverse complement strand
GTTGTCATTTGATACATGGCGCGTGGTGTTCAACCCGCCCGTCGTCAAACAATTCATCACCGACGAAGCGGTGAACTCGAATCTGCTGCCCGTCGCGCTCGGCTGGTTTTCGGAACGCCGCGCCCAAGAGCGCGTGGCAAAAGGTGAAGCCCTGTCTGGCGTGAACGAACCGGACATCGTCTTGCTCCTCTCCTATCTTAACTTTGACGATTGGAAGAAGATCAAGACCGAGCTGCTGACGAACGACTTCGTCACCCATTTAGTGTCGGTGACAGTGGATGGCACGTACGCTTGGATCGACTCGAGCGACAAAGTGCCGAAGATCACTTGGGAACTGCAACCCTTCATTGATCGCGTCAGAAGTGAGAACGGCAAGAACGCGGTGCTTGCCGCTTACAACAAACTCCCCAAATGCACCGACCCGGAGATCGCCGACTTCTTGGGGCGACTCTCCAAAGCGCCGCCCGGTGTGCAAGTTCTCTACAACTTGTGTATGTTCCCCAACCCGTGGCACGATGATCAAGTGCAGGATTACGTTGACGCGCTGCAAGGCGTGGTGAAAAACGTGCCGCCCAAGTTCGCCCTCACCGAAGAGATTGTAAAAGTGGCGACAGGCAGCAGCACGAGTCCTGACGCGCTGAAGAAGCAAGCGCGCGATATTCGCACGATGGCGATGTGGGCTGGCGCGGTGCCATTGGTGTTGGTGCTGCTCATCGTGTTAGTGGTGGTTCGCAACGTTAACGCTCTGGGTCGCTGGGTCGGCATCCCCTTGGTCGTCGGCGGGTTGATCACCTTGCTGCCCACGCTCGTCTATAGCTCGATCATCACCAGCGTCTTATCGTCGGGCGTGTTAGGCACCACGCCGGAGATCATCAAACAAGAAGCCATCAACGTCATCACCCGTGCCGCCGATCTCATCTTCCAACCGATGATGATCCAAGCGATCATCGTCATGGTCGTTGGTATGTTGCTGGTGGCGTGGATGTTTATCGCTTCGCGCAAAACAACACAGACGACGAAGTAACGCCAAGACCAGACTTCCGAAGTCTCAGAGACTTCGGAAGTCTTCGGTTTGGCAAAACCCGTCAGGTCTCTTATAATAGCAACTCGTCGGGCGAATAGCTCAGTTGGTTAGAGCGCTTCGTTTACACCGAAGAGGTCGCGGGTTCGAGCCCTGCTTCGCCCACCAATTTTTCGTAGAGACGACCCGTTGGGTCGTCTCATTATTAACAGGATCGCCTCGGAGACGTTCCATCGGGACGTCTCTACTCATTCTTTATGACACATCCATCTCTTGATCTTTATCAGGCTCTTAAACATCTACGCGCCGATCCAAAACTTGCATTATTGATCGAGCGACACGGCGCGCCGAAATTTCGTCCGGCGCGTGACGCCTTCCGTTCCCTGACCGAATCGATCATCTACCAACAACTCACCGGGCGCGCCGCCTCGGCTATCTTTGACCACTTCCTCGACATCTTCCCTAATCGTCGCTTCCCCTCGCCGCAAGAACTGCTCAAAGTCTCGCACCAACGACTGCGTAAAGCCGGACTCTCGAATCAAAAAGCAACCTACGTTCACGACCTCGCCCAAAAATTTTGCGATGGCTCGATCCAGCCGCGCGAATTTAAAACGATGAGCAACGAAGACATCTCGCAACACTTGACCCAAGTGAAAGGTGTGGGGCAGTGGACGGCAGATATGTTCCTCATGTTCGCCCTCAATCGCCCCGATGTGCTGCCGGTGGGCGATCTGGGAATCCGCAAAGGATTCAAAAAACTGTTCAATCTACGCAAAGACCCTTCGCCCGAAAAAATGATCGCCCTCGCCGAAAGTTGGCGACCCTATCGCACAGTTGCCTCATGGTATGTATGGCGGGCGGTGGAGGAATAGTTACTACTCACGAGGCGTGGTGGGTTGCATCTCTAATCCGCATTTTGGCATTGTTCTGAAGTTGAGCTTTTTTCTGCCAATAAACGGAAAAATGTTTGGGGTGAGAAAAAAGTTGACTGCGGATTAGAATGAGCCTCTCTCCATCCTCTTGGGTGAGTAGTTACCATTTCTTGACTTCCCCCTCTCCCCGTCTTACAATCCCTCTCGCAATCTCTAATCCCCAATCTCTAACTGGATTCACGCAAAACAAAATGATTCCATCACGAATGACTCGAATGAGCGAATATCACGAATATTTTTTGTTGCTCTATTCGTTAAATTCGTGTATTCGTGACATTCGTGATTAAAGAGCGTAAGCCCAATCTAATTTCAAACTTCTAATCTCAAGGAGTATTTCATGTCCGATTTTCTTTTTCGTGGTTCACTTCAACAACTCGATCCGCAACTGGCAGAACTGGCGGAGATCGAAGCCGAGCGGCAATACCGCAAACTGATCCTCATCGCTTCTGAAAGC
>CAKKQG010000282.1 GCA_919901875.1 Anaerolineales bacterium | reverse complement strand
GCTCACTATCTCGCGTCAACGTATAATCGAAACATGTTCGACGCGCTTTATCTTTCGCCGCATTTTGATGATGCGGTTCTTTCGTGTGGCGGCACCATTCATCGGCGAGTGGGGCGGGGTGAGCGTGTGGTGGTCGTCACGGTCTGCGCCGCGCCGCCGCCGAATGATCTTTCGCCGTTTGCGGAAAGTTTGCACGAGCGATGGAGTCAGCAAGGCGAGTTTGATCGGGCGCAAGAAGATCGCCATGCGCTAAAGCGACTCGGCGCGGAATGGATTCACTTGAATTATCACGACTGCATCTATCGCCGCGCCGATGATAAATGGTTATATGATTCGGAAGAGTCTTTGTGGGGCGATGTTTCGCCGTTAGAGATGTTTCTGGTGGACGAGTTGGCGAAAGCGTTTAACGACGTTGCGCCGTTGAAGCCAACTGCCGAAGTGTGGAGTCCGTTTGCTATTGGCGATCACGTTGACCACAAGCTGGTTAAGTTGGCGGCATCCGCTTGGCGCAAAAAGTCGAAGTGGCGATTGCGGTATTACGCGGATTATCCTTATTCCGAATCGGTTTTGGGTGGAATCGAAATTCCGTTAAGCGATTCAGATCGTCAAGCAAAAATAGAGTCTATCCGATGTTATTCATCACAACTCTCCACATTTTGGGAAGACGATGCGGCAATGGTCGAACGGGTAAGCTACTGGACAGAACGCGCACTTGAATGAAATTTTCGATAAAAACTGCTTTTCGCTTGACTAAAAATATGAGTGTGCTATGATCACTCTCGCAGGTTGGCAAGAACTGGAGATTTCTCCAGTTTTTTTCTTTGCCCCCAAAAAGGTATAACTATGGCTGAGCAAAAGTATTTGACCCGAGACGGTCTCAAAAAATTAGAAGAAGAAGTAGAATTTCTCCGCACCACACGGCGCGCGGAAGTGGCGGATCGTTTGCATCAGGCGCAGGAAGATGGCGAGCTGATCGAGAACGCCGAATTCGAAGCGGCTAAGAATGAGCAAGCGTTTGTTGAGGGGCGCATTCTCACCATTGAGTTGATTCTCTCTGAATCGATCATCATCGAAGATGCAGCGCACCCTTCGGGCGTGGTGAACGTTGGCTCAAAAGTGAAGGTGCAAGAGGACGGCTCGAAGCCGGAGAGTTACACCATCGTCGGCGCGGCAGAAGCGAACCCGGCGAAGGGGTTGATCTCCAACGAGTCGCCGTTGGGCAGAGCCTTGCTGGGTCGCAAGGCGGGCGATGAAGTGAAGGTGAACGCGCCCGCAGGCATGTTGTCGTTCCGCGTGATCGCAACTGATTAAGTTGCCCTGAATGCAACACAACAGCCCTGCGCTTCGGTTGCGCTGGGCTGTTTTTTTTGAGAGTGCGATATGGACTATAACGAGATCGAAAAAATACGACTGGCAAAGTTAGAACGGATTCGCGCGCGCGGCGAAGAGGCGTATCCGAATCGAGTCGGACGGACTCACACTACCGCGCAAGCGATTGAGGATTACAAAGCCGCCACCGCTAAAGGCGCGGATGAACACGACTCAGGTGTTGCCGTCACCGTCGGCGGGCGCATTCGTTCCATCCGCACGATGGGCAAGTCTGCTTTCGCGCACATTGAAGATGGCGCGGGGCGTTTGCAACTTTATTTGCGCTCCGACGACGTGGGCGTTGAGGCGCTGAAAAATTTTGAAGCCGATTACGATCTCGGTGATTTTATTTTGGCGAATGGCGTGATGGTTAAAACAAAAACGGGTGAGATCACGCTCAAAGTTAAATCGTTCAAGATGTTAGCCAAAGGCATCAGCCCATTGCCCGCGGCGAAGGAAGAAATCGTAGATGGCGTGAAGAAAGTCTATTCCGCTTTCGACAACCCCGAAGCGCGTTATCGTGAGCGTTATGCTGATCTCGCCGTCAACGCCGAAGTGCGCGACATCTTCCGCACGCGCGCCAAGATCGTTTCCGCCTTGCGCCGCTTTTTGGATGACAACGATTTTCTGGAAGTGGAGACGCCGATTTTGCAGCCGCTCTACGGGGGCGCCGCCGCGAAACCTTTTACCACGCACCATAATCAACTGCATCAAGATTTGTATTTGCGAATCTCGTTTGAACTTTATCTCAAACGGCTGTTAGTCGGCGGCATCGAGCGCGTGTATGAGATCGGGCGCGACTTTCGCAACGAAGGCGTGAGCTTCAAACACAATCCCGAATTCACGCAATTAGAATTTTATTGCGCTTACGCCGATTATTTTGAAGTGATGACTCTAACCGAAAACATGCTGGCGTTTGTCGCCGATCAAGTTCTCGGCACACGCAGCGTCACTTATCAAGGGCAGACTCTTAACTTCAACCCGCCGTGGCAGCGCATGACGATCTCCGAAGCCGTAGCCGAGTTCGCCGGGATCGATCTGGAGCAATACAAGACAGCAGAGTTGCTGGCGAAGGCAATGTCGGTAAAAGGAATCAAATTCGATCCCAATGCGGTTCGCGGCAAGTTGATTGATACATTGGTCGGCGAATTCGTCGAACCAAAACTGATCCAGCCGACCTTCTTGATGGATTATCCGCGCGACATCTCACCGTTAGCGAAGAGCAAACCGGGCGATCCCTCAACTGTAGAACGCTTTGAAGTGTATATGGCGGGCTTTGAACTATGCAACGCCTTCACCGAATTAAATGATCCGCTCGATCAAGAATCGCGCTTCTTAGAGATGGGGCGTGATTATGAGTCGGATGATGAAGACAAGCATCCGCTCGACGAAGACTACTTACAGGCGATGCGCTACGGTATGCCGCCCAACGGTGGCTTCGGCATGGGCGTGGATCGCTTGACAATGTTGCTGACGGATAAACCGACGATCCGCGAAGTGATTTTGTTTCCGCATTTGCGGAGTAAGGATGCGAAGGATGATGAGTAAACACCCCGATCATCATTTGCAGGATGATGAAGAAAGCCAAGCTTATTTTTGGAGTGAGAGTTGGCAGCAAGCCGAGCGTGAGGCTGATGAAGATATTCGCGCTGGACGTACGGCACGCTTTGACACGGTTGATGATCTGATTGCCGATCTTGAACAAGAAGATTCTTGAGAGTCTGTTGGCTTTGCCCGCTTGACATATCTTCTCAATAATCTGGGGTAGGGGCAAGCCTTGCGCTTGCCCAACGGGGCGGCTTGCCCAACGGGGCG
>CAKKQG010000281.1 GCA_919901875.1 Anaerolineales bacterium | reverse complement strand
CCAAACTTTGGGAAGCGATGCAGCCTTACCCGCCGCTCGGCACGTTGTATGCCGCCAGCTACGCGCGAAGCAAAGGGTATAGCGTTGCTCTGTTCGACGCCATGCTCGCCGAATCGGAAAACGAGTGGGCGAGTGCGCTCGATCACCACAAACCCAAATACGCAATCATTTTTGAAGACAACTTTAATTATCTGAGCAAGATGTGTTTGCTGCGGATGCGGCAAGCGGCATTCACCATGATCGAGATGGCGAAGGCGCGCGATTGCGCCGTCATCCTCTGTGGGGCGGATGCCACAGATCACCGCGATCTTTATTTGCAACAGGGCGCTGATTACGTGTTGTTAGGTGAGGGGGAAATTACTTTAGTGGAGCTTCTTGATTCACTTGAAGGGCGATCATCTCAAACGCTCGATCAAATACTGGGGCTTGCTTTTAAAGATCAAACTTCAAACTTCAAACTTCAAACTTCAAATCTCCAATCTCCAATCTCTAATTCCCATAGACCCGATATTAAGAATTTAGACTCTCTCCCTTTCCCTGCTTGGGATTTGGTTGACATTGAGAGATATAGAAAACATTGGCGCGAGCGACACGGCTACTATTCGATGAATATGGTGACGACTCGCGGTTGCCCGTATCACTGTAACTGGTGCGCCAAGCCTATTTGGGGTCAACGCTATAACTCGCGCTCCCCAGAAAATGTTGTGCGCGAGATGAAATGGCTCAAAGAAAATTTCGCGCCCGATCATATTTGGTTTGCCGACGACATCATGGGGCTTAAACCGGATTGGCTTGAACGATTTGCCGAACTGATTCGTGAACACGATGCGCTCATCTCCTATAAATGTCTCCAACGCGCTGACCTCATCACCGAGAAAACCGCCAAAGCGTTAGCCGACTCGGGATGTAAAACTGTGTGGCTTGGCGCAGAGTCCGGGTCGCAAAAAATTTTGGATGCGATGGACAAGGGCGATAAAGTGCAGGACATTTATGATGCCGCGCGCCTCTTACATCAGCACGGCATCCAAGCCGGTTTCTTTTTGCAATTCGGGTATCCGGGCGAGGCGTGGGACGATATTCAACTGACTCTCAAAATGGTGCGCGAGTGCCAGCCGGACGATATTGGCATTTCGGTCTCGTATCCCTTGCCCGGAACAAAATTCTACGAGCGTGTCAAAATGGAATTGGGTGAGAAACAGAATTGGATCGACTCGGATGACCTCGCCGTGTTGTATCACGCGCCATATCCACAAGAGTTTTATCGCGCGCTTCACAGCCGCGTTCATTACGAGTTTCGTTTGCGCCGCACCCTCAACAACCTAACAGGTCTTCGTGACCTGTCAGGTTT
>CAKKQG010000280.1 GCA_919901875.1 Anaerolineales bacterium | reverse complement strand
CCGTCTTGCTCGCGGCATGTGCCACACCTGCACCCGCGCCCACACCGCTGCCGCCGCCACAAAAATTGAGGTTAGCCACCACAACTAGCACAGCCGACACCGGCTTGCTTGATGCCATCCTGCCAGACTTTCAACAGAAATTTAATGCCAAAGTAGATACCATCGCTGTTGGAACCGGACAAGCCATTGAACTCGGCGCAAAGGGCGATGTAGATGTTGTATTGGTTCACGCCCGCGCCTCCGAAGATAAGTTCGTCGCCGATGGCGACGGCATCAATCGGCTGGATGTGATGTACAACGATTTTGTTTTGGTAGGAGCAAAAGAAGACCCGGCAAAAGTGAAAGACATGACCACTGCCAAAGATGCTTTCGTCGCCATCTCCAAAGCGTCGGCGACATTCGCCTCGCGCGGCGACAATTCCGGCACGCATAGCAAAGAGAAAAGCGTTTGGGCAGCGGCGCAGATCACACCCGGCAAAGAAATGAGTTGGTATCTCTCCATCGGGCAAGGCATGGGCGAGACATTGTTGTTCGCCAATGAAAAGAAAGCATACACACTAGCCGATCGCGGGACGTGGCTCTCACAAAAATCCAAACTGCCGAACTTGATAGTCGTCGTCGGCGGTGAAACGATCAACGACAACAAAGACAAGACCTTGCTCAACCCTTACGGCGTGATTCCGGTTAATCCGCAAAAGCATTCGGGCGTGAATTTCGATCTGGCTACCAAGTTCGCCAACTGGATCACCTCAGCCGAAACGCAAAAGAAGATCGGCGAGTATGGCAAAGATAAGTTTGGGCAGGCGTTGTTTTATCCTGGCAAATAGCGGATAGCATATTGCGTATAGCGTATTGCGTATCGCACATCACGTATCACGCCAACCACCATTCACCATTTGCCATCAGCCATCCGCCATCCTCATGCTCGAAATCATCTCCCTCACCCTCTTCGTCTCTGGCGTTGCGCTGATCATCGCCACCATCATCGGCGTGCCGCTTGGAGCTGTGTTAGCGCTGCGGCGAGTGATGTTTAAAAAAATCATTACGCTGATCCTTTATACCGGCATGGGCTTGCCGCCCGTTGTCGTTGGACTCGCCGTATACATTTTTCTTTCGCGCGAAGGCGCGTTGGGCTGGCTGGGATGGTTATTCACTCCATCGGCGATGATCACGGCGCAAGTGATCATTGCCCTGCCCATCGTCATCGGTCTGACGACGAGCGCGGTTGAAAATGTGAATCCCGAATTACGCTTGCAGATTCGATCACTGGGCGCGACCCCGAATCAAGTGATGTGGACGATCTTAAGTGAAGCGCGTTCGGGCGTGGTCGCCGCCATTGTCGCCGCGTTTGGCGGCATCATCTCCGAAGTAGGCGCGGTGATGCTCGTCGGCGGCAACATTGAAGGCAGCACGCGCGTCCTCACCACCGCCATCGTCCTCGAAACGCGCAAAGGCGATTTTGGACTGGCGCTGGCGTTGGGCGGCGTGTTGTTAACACTCACACTCGTCACGAACTTTTTTTTACTTCGACTCAACAAACGTTAACCAGACCTCCGAGTTCTTAAAGAACTCGGAGGTCTTCCTCCTCCTTGACCACCCTCTTCCATCTCTCTCACATCCGACACAACTACAATGGTCGCTTCGTTCTCGACATTGACGATCTGGCGATCCAGCGCGGCGAGTTGTTCGCCATTGTGGGACCCAGCGGCGCGGGCAAGTCAACGCTATTGCGCCTGTTGAATTTTTTAGAGTCGCCATCCGCCGGAATTATTCGCTACAAAGATCAGGCAACGCCGCCACTCGATCTCACGCGGCAGATCACCACTGTCTTTCAACATCCCATTCTTTTACATCGCTCCGTGCATGAGAATGTAGAGTATGGATTGCGATTGCGCGATCAACGCAACGATAAGCAAGTAGATGAGATCATTGCCCGCGTCGGGCTTGCCGCCTTTGCCGCGTCCGCCGCCGATTCACTTTCGGGCGGCGAGCGTCAACGCATCGCCCTCGCCCGCGCCCTGGTTCTGAATCCCGAAGTGCTGTTGCTCGATGAACCTACCGCGAATCTCGATCCGCACAATGTGAGCTTGATCGAATCGATCATCCGCGAAGAGAACGAACAGCGCGGCACGACGATCCTGTTGGTCACGCATAACGTCTTTCAGGCGAAACGATTAGCGCAACGAGTCGGCTTAATGCTCAACGGCAAATTGATCGAAGTGGGAGCGACTAAAGATTTTTTTGAAAATCCGAAAGACGAGAGGACGAGAAAGTTTGTAGATGGGGAGATGATCTATTAATTTTTGATTGTTGATTTCTGATTGAGCTTGTAACTACTCAGTCACTCCGTCATTGCGAGGAGCGTTCTTTGCGACGAAGCAATCTCCAAGCCTGTCCTGAGCAAAGCCGAAGGACGCGACCGAGATTGCTTCGCGAAGTGCGCTCGCAATGACGCCTGAGCAGTCATTTGAGATTAGAGATTTGAAATTTTTGATTTTGGATTTGATCATCCGTGTACCCAAGTTCGCGCAGCACTTCTTCCGTGTGTTCGCCTAACTTGGGTGGCGGCAGACGATAGGTTGGCGGCGTCCCCGTGAGTCGCATCGGGTTGGCGAGCGTGGTCAGGTCGCCAAATCGAATCAAGTTGCCGCGCGCGTTGTAGTGCGGGTCGTTGATCAAATCCGGCACGGTGTTGATCGGGCCGCAGGGAATCTCTTTCTCGCGGAGTTGTTCGATCCAATGATCAGCAGATTGAGTCAACAAACGAGATTGGAGATTGGGGATCAGAGATTCGCGGTTGGCGACGCGCGAGGGATTGGTTGAGTAACGCGGGTCGTCGCGCAGGCTCGGATCAATCTCCAACACCTCGCAAAATAATTGCCATAGACGATCTGTGCCGACGGCGATGATGAGCGGCTTGTCTTTCGTTTGAAAAACTTGATACGGCACAATGCTGGGGTGGGCGTTGCCGATAGGCTTTGGCGGTTTGAGCGTGGCAAAATAATCGCCCGCCATCGGCGTAAGCCAGGCCGACTCACTTTCGAGAAGCGAGATGTCTATAAATTGCCCACAGCCCGAGGCGACGCGCGAGAACAACGCGCTCACAATAGCTAACGCCGAATACATGCCCGCCGTCATATCCGAAAGTGGAACGGGGAAACGAATGGGCGACGACTCGGGCGTGCCTGTCACCGACATCAAACCCGACTCGCCTTGCGCCACCAGATCGTATCCCCCTAACCCGGCGTTGGGTCCGCTATGACCGTAACCCGAAATAGCACAATAGATCAATCGCGGAAATTTTGCTTGCACATCATCAGGATGCAAACCGAGCCGCTTCATACTGTCGAGTCGCGGCACGTTGCACACCAGCACATCGGCAGTGGCTAAAAGTTTTTGCAAAATTTCTTGTGCCTGAGGTTGTTTGAGGTCGAGAACCACGCTGCGCTTGTTGCGATTGGTTGAACAGAAGTAAGCGCTTTCGCCGTCGTGGCGGCGCACCCCCCAGCGACGGGATTGATCGCCCACATCAGGTCGCTCGATCTTGATCACATCCGCGCCGAGATCGCCCAGCATCATCGTGCAGTAGGGTCCGGCGAGGGCTTCGGTGAGGTCAATGACTTTGATGTTGGTTAATGGGGACTGGACGTTGGAAGTTTGAGGTTTGGAGTTTGAAGTTGGCATCAGTGCCTGCCAATAAGTTTGCGAAGAAGTTGCCCGATGCTCGCCACGAGATTAGGATGATCGAGCGCGTCTAGCTCACCGGCATCGAGGAACATTCCATAACAGACCGAACACGAATCGGTATTGATGTTGGCGCGCAGGTTCGCCATTTTGATCAGCGTGCCGCCACAGCGCGGGCATTTTCCTTTTTTGCCTTTCGGGGCTACCGCTTCGGCATCTGATCTTTTTTGTTTAAGGATGCGATGATCGACTGCGAGAATTTTTTCCAGTTCGCGCTCGTCGAGCCACACGCCACTGCACGCGCCGCATTGATCCACTTGATACGGACCCACTTGCACCGACGCAAATTTTCCGCCGCACGCCGGACATTCGCCAAGAGTGTCAGAATCGTTATGTGCCATTACGGTTTACCCTTGAGCCGTTCAATCTCGGCTTTGAGTCGTTTGTTTTCTTCCTCCGCCTCTTCACGCGCATCATCTGCTTCGTCGGCCGTCATCAAGCGTTTTTTTGTTTTTGGATCATACAGCCGCAAACGATACGATTCGACTCGCAATTCCAATTCAAGGCTCTCGCTGAAGATCGGCGACTCGAGCGGTTGATAATCTGATCCGCGCAAACGAAAACCGCGTAACGATCCATTCATGGGATCGAAAACGAAATACTCGGTGACGCCGAGATCGGCGTATAAAACTTTTTTCGACCCCAAATCTTCTCGGCGCGTGGAGAGCGACGTGATCTCGAAAATAACATCAGGCGCGCGCCCTTCTTCCCACAATTTATAAACTCGTCGCTCACCTTTTGGCACGCCCTTGACCACAAAGACATCCGGCACCACAAATTCTTTTGGCTCACCTTCGACATAGTAAAACAACAAGTCAGCGGCAACATATACATTTGGCGCATTGTGGAAATAGCGTGACAACGAAAAACGTAAATCTAAAATTTGCGCGATATGCGCATCGGTTTCGCCCATCGGCTTGCCATCCCTTTCAGGGTAAAAAATTTTAGGCGGGGTTTTAGGTAGAGTAGCAATCATCATGTCACCTTGCCAATAATTATACATGGCGTGTTGCATATCGCATCACGCATCACGCATCACGTATCACGCATCACGCCGTTCGCTATCAGCCATTAGCCATTCGCCATTCGCCATCTGCTATCCGCTCACTTCCTTATCCGTAATCTCCAACGCTTTATTAATCACTTCAAACA
>CAKKQG010000279.1 GCA_919901875.1 Anaerolineales bacterium | reverse complement strand
GCGAGCGATCCCGCGCTCGCCGCGTTTTGTTTTTTGAACAACCACATCGCCCCCTGCACCCCCGCCGCAAAACCGAGAATCGCTCCAAAGCCATATGCCGCGCCTTCAAGCGGAGTCGACTCGGTGACAATGGTAGATGTGTCGGGCAAGAAAGTCAGATAACGTACCCTGACTGTGTTCGGCAAATTACCATCCGCTTCAAACGTGTGCTTCTTGCCAGCCGCATCCACATATTGCACGACCGACACATCGTGGAACGTATTCGTCTGTCTGCCTTCCACATTCACGTCGGGCGCTTGTTTGCGTTCAATAACCGTGCCTTGCGTATCCGCGCCCACCAATGGCAACAGCAGCAACGCGCAGAAGAACGCCGTATACAGAAAGACTCCGAAGCCGCCGACCATCGCCATCAAGCCCGTAGTGCGCGGTTGATTTGAAAATTTATTCAACATTCCTTAAACTCCCATCTCTTTCGCAATAATGCCGCGCAAAATTTCGCTCGTGCCGCCGCCATACAACAAGAAGCGCGCGTCACGAAAATATCTCTGCGCCTCATACTCCATCGCAAAACCGTAACTGCCGAAGATGCGCGTGCATTCATCTGCCGCCTTGTTGGCAACTTCAGTGGCAAAAAGTTTTGCCATTGAAGCCAGTTTCATATCCGGTGTTTTTTGATCAACCAACCATGCGGCGCGATACACGAGTCCACGCGCCGCTTCGATCTCTGTTCCGACTTGGGCGATCTTATGAGCGATTGCCTGATACGCCGCAATCGGCTTGCCGAACTGCACCCGATCGTGCGCGTACTTGATACTGGATTCAATCGCTGCGTTTGCCAACCCCAACGCCAGCGCACCCGTCATCGTGCGAATCTCCGCCAGTATCCCGCCCAAATTTTTAAATCCCGTTCCTTGCTGCCCCAAAAGATTTTCGTGAGGCACATGCACATCTTCCAAAATAACTTCCGATGTCTCAGAAGCGCGCACGCCCAACTTGTGAATCCGTTTTCCAACCGAGAGACCCTTCGTCCCCTTCTCTACTAAAAACATATCAATCCCTTTGAAGCCCGTCTCAGGATCAGTTTTCGCCGCCACTGTAAAAAAGTCGGCGACAGTAGCCGAAGTGATCCACATTTTTCGCCCGTTCAACACCCAATCATTTCCGTTCTTAATTGCTCGCGTCGTGATGCCGCCCAAATCCGATCCGAAATCTGGTTCGGTCATCGCTATCGTTCCAAGTTTCTCGCCGCGCAGTGCGGGTTCGAGCAATCGTTTTTTGTGATCGTCCGTGCCGAAGCGATAAACGAAATCCGTCCCCATCAAACACTGCATTGAAACCGCCGCCGCCAGCGAAAGCGATCCGCGCGCGATCTCTTCTGCCATTAAACAAAACGTGGTGAAGTCCGCCCCCAAGCCGCCAACCGATTCGGGGTAACGCAAACCGAAGTAGCCGAGTTGTCCACATTTTTTAAAAAGCTCAAGCGGAAACTCTTCGCGCTCATCGAGTTGGCTCGCCACAGGCGCGACTTCATTCGCCACAAAATCGCGCACCGCTTTGCGAAACAGTTCTTGTTCTTCGGAAAATTGAAAGTCCATTGCAAAGATTAATGATCAAAGATTAAAGATTGAAAATAACGACGAACACAGTTTTACATTTTTCATTTGTCATTGTTCATTTGTCATTGTTCATTCTTCATTGTTCATTCTTCATTGTTCATT
>CAKKQG010000278.1:5656-12761 GCA_919901875.1 Anaerolineales bacterium | reverse complement strand
TGCTTAGATGGGATTTTTGCGTTGTGAGATACAATAGACTGCGGGATCGATTCATGGCGATATGTCTTGTCGGGTTTTCGAGGTTTATTAACTTGACAACCACTCTGCGCCGATTACACTTAACACATTCCTTCCTCAAAATCGAAAGAGCGATATGTCATCCTTTGTCAACGTTCTCAAACAAGCCGACATCTTCGTCGAGATGGCCCCTGCTCAACTTGACCTCATTAGTTCACTCTGTGAAGAGAAACGGCTAAACACAGGCGATATTGTATTCGAGGAAAATTCGCTTAGTGATGAGCTTTATATTATTGGACAAGGCGAGGTGGAAATACAAGTCGATCCTTCCCTCGTCAGTGGTGAGGCGCTTCCTACGAAGGGATCGGTGACTATCGCCACGTTACGTCGCGGTCAATCTTTCGGCGAGATCGCTTTGGTCGATCAGGGATTGCGCTCAGCCACCGCCCGCTGCGCTCAACATGGCACCCAACTTTTGATCATCCCCCGCGACAAACTGATGGTTTTGTGCGATACCTACCCTCAGCTGGGTTATCGCCTGATGCGGAATTTAGCCGCCGACTTATCGCTTAAAATTCGCAATACCGATTTGCGGATTCGCGAAGAATTGCTCTATGGTCAACGACGATAAACCGCGAAACCTTCCACGTCAACCCTGCCTTCTGATGAAGAGTATGCGTCAACTTTATTATTTGCTCATCGCCGCTTCAATCGTCTGTCTAACGATCACTAGTTGTAGCGGCGCGCCCGACAACCCCGGCGGCGTTGTCACCGTCGTCTCCGATTTGCCAATGACCGGCTCCTCGCTGATACAAACACAAACGATTGTCAACGCCATCTCAATGGCGTTTGAGTCGAATAATCATAAAGTATGCGGCGGCAAGTGGACTATCAACTATCGATCTTACGACGACGCCTCGGCGGCGTTGGGCAAGTGGGATCCCGAAGTGACCGATCGCAACGCTAGAGAATATGTGGCGAACACGAATTTTGTAGCCGTGATTGGCACATTCAACTCCGACGCGGCGGCAATCATGATCCCCATTATTAACCCGGAACAGTTAGTAATGATCTCGCCGGCAAATACTTGGCCCGGGCTGACCAAAGCGGGGAAAGGCGAAAAAGATGAGCCGGAAAAATATTACCCCAACGGCATACGTAACTACGCGCGGGTCATCCCCACAGATGATCTGCAAGGATCGGCTGCCGCGCAATGGACAAAAGACCTAGGGGCGCACTCGGTGTTCATCCTCGACGATCAGGAATTTTATGGCAAAGGCATCGCCGAGATATACCAAAGATCAGCCGCTAATCTTGGATTGAAAATTCTTGGTCGCGAAGGGATCCATCGCACAGCCACTGATTATAAAACTCTCGCCAACAAGATCAAAGAAGCAAATCCGGATTTGGTTTACTTCGGCGGAAACTCTCAAAACAACGCCGGGCAATTAGTAAAAGACATTCGCCGCATCGGATACAAAGGGCTGATTATGGTCCCCAACGGTATGGCAGATGATGCATTCATAAAATCGGCTGAAGAAGCGGCAGAAGGGGTATACGTCATATTTAGCGGCATTCCACCGGAGAAACTGACAGGTAAAGCCGGTCAATGGCGCGAAGATTACAAAGTTAAGTTCAAAACCGAGCCTCAACCATTTGCCTTGTATGGATATGTGTCGGCGCAATTGATCATGGATTCTTTTGAACGCGTGTGCAAAGCCGGCAAGTTGCTGACGGATCGTAAAGCAGTGCGTGAGGCAGTATTTGCAACGAAAGACTTTGAGAGCATCGTGGGCAAGTTTTCTATCGATGCCAATGGTGATACAAGTATTTCGACGATGTCGGGATCGCAAGTGCGAAAGGGCAAGATAGAATTTGTAACCCTATTAGGACAATGAGTCGGGGGGTTGATTTTAAGGATGCTTGACCTTCATTCAAATTTCGTCTATCATCTTTCCAACCAAAGTACCAAGCTAGACAGGTTAGAACATGCAGCGTAGTCCACATTAAAGACTTTTTAAGGAAGGAGGAATGACCTCTCAGAATAACTCACCTATCCCTCCATTCAGCGGCTGCGCGCTATCGCAGATACGTCGCTCTGTGCGACGAAAGAATATCAACTTTTTACGAGGAGAAGAAAATGTCTAAACGCTTAACGTTGTTCAATTTATTTGCCATTGCCGCTTTGGTGCTTGCGGCATGTGCCACCCCCGCCACCGAAGCGCCCAAGATTGCCTGCACCGACAAAATCGGTTGCGTGGAAGTGGGCGCAAAAGATCCGATCCATTTAGCGTGGATGTTCGTTGTGTCGGGTGAAGATGCCTCGCTGGGTGTTGACGAGCGCCGTGGTGTTGAAATTGCCATTGACGACAAGAAACAAATTTTAGGTCACGACATCAAACTCGATGGCGTGGACTCGTTGTGCAGTGCTGAAGGTGGTCAAGCCGCCGGCGCGAAACTCGCCGCTGACAAGACCATCGTGGCTGTGATAGGTTCGTCCTGCTCGAGCGAAATGCGCGCCGGTGGTCCGGCGATGAGCCAAGCGGGATTCACTATCATCTCACCCTCGAACACCGCGCCCGATCTCACCGATCCTGCCAAGCGCCTGCCTGGCTACTTCCGCACGGCGCACAACGATAACTTCCAAGGCAAGGTTGCCGCCGAGTTCGCCTTCAACGGTGCGAAGGCCAAGACCGCCGCCACGATTCACGACGGCTCACTCTACGCGCAACAATTGCAACAAGTGTTTGCCGATGAATTCAAGAAGTTGGGCGGCACGATCACTTCGCAAGAAGCGATTCAACCGACCGACAAAGATATGAAGCCCGTCTTGACCAAGATCGCGACAGGCAAACCTGAATTCATCTACCTCCCCGTCTTCGTTGCCGCAGGTGGTTTCTTAACCTCGCAAGCGAAGCAAGTGGCTGGTTTAGAAAAAACCCCGTTGATGGGCGCGGATGGTATGTACGCTCTGGACTTCCTCAAAGCAGCTGACAAAGCCTCCGTTGGTATGTACTTGTCCAGCCCGGATTTCGCCGCCTTTGCGGCAGGTTATAAGGATTTCCTCGACAAGCATCAGAAGAAGTACAACGAAAAACCGTTGAGCGCGTTCCATGCGCACGGTTACGACGCCGCCGGACTCGTCTTCGCCGCGATTGAAAAAGTCGCCAAGAAGAACGCCGATGGCTCGTTGTTGATTGGTCGCCAAGACCTGCGCGATGCCGTGCAAGGCACCAAAGATCACAAGGGTGTCACCGGCACGCTCAGCTGCCTGCCCAACGGTGACTGCGGTGCGCCATTGATCGCTGTTTACGAAGTAACTAAAGTTGGCAAGGACATGGGCGATTCCACCAAGAAAATTTGGCCCAAATAGTTAGTTAGCCGTTTGTCTCAGGGGCGGGTGTCATTCACCTGCCCCTTCTCATATCGGAGAGAGACGTTGCTACGCAACGTCTCTCTTATTATGAACCTGATTTTTAGGATAATGCTATGCGCCAAAGTCTCCGCGAACGCTTAAGCTTTACCGACTTGTTTATGTGGGTGGTCGGCGCCCTCATTGTATTAATTATTGTTTATGGTTCAATCTCCACTTTGATCATCGGTAGATACTCCCCGCGCCAATGGTTTGATTTCGTAGTAAATGGCATTATGCTCGGGTCAGTCTATGCATTGATCGCGCTAGGCTACACGCTCGTCTATGGCATCTTGCGCATGATCAACTTCGCCCATAGCGAAGTTTTCATGGCAGGCGCGTTCAATAGTTATTTCCTTGGTACTGCGTTGAATCAGTCAGGATTCCTCGAACAAAATCCCTTCGTCGGCTTATTACTTATCTTTGCGATGGCGATGACCACCTCGACGATTGTTGCCGTGCTCCTCGAACGCATTGCGTATCGTCCTTTGCGTGGCGCACCGCGCATTGTTTCCCTCATCACGGCGATAGGGGCGTCTTTCTTTCTTCAATATACCTTCAAAGGACTTTATGGCGCAGGGGTGAAAGCCTATCCGCGCATTTCAGTTCTGAATGAATCATTGGCATTTGGCGAATTCAAAATTATCTACGTGCAAATTTTCGTCGTCGCTGCTGCTCTCGTGCTAATGGGCGGGTTATATTACATTGTCCAACGCACAAAAGTTGGCAAAGCCATGCGCGCTGTCGCCGAAGATTTTGACACGGCGGCGTTGATGGGCATTGACGTGGATCGCATCATCGTCATTACGTTTATATTGGGCGGCTCACTGGCGGGCGCGGCAGGCGTGTTGTGGTCACTCGTTTTCCCGCAGGTAAATTTCGTGATGGGCTTCGTCCCCGGACTCAAAGCGTTCACCGCCGCCGTATTGGGCGGCATCGGCAACATCCCCGGCGCGATGGTGGGTGGTTTGTTCCTCGGACTGATTGAGTCGATCGGTCCGAGTCTTTTCCTCGATGGCTTGAAGGTGACTGCGCCGCACCAACTTAAAGACGTAATCGCCTTCACCATGCTCGTTCTTGTCCTCATCTTCCGTCCGTCGGGCATTCTAGGCGAAAAATTGACACAGAAGAAAGCGTAACGAAGTGTTTTGACACTTTGATTAGCGATGCGATTGCGATTATGAAAAACAATTTTGTTCAACCCATTCGTATTGGTCTCATCAGCGGCATCATCGTCATCTTCCTGTCGCTGATCGGCATGGTGGCAACCTTCGACAAACGCGATGTGATCAGCGAGGTGATTTCGCTAGGCGTAACTGTGCTGATGCTAACGATACTCTCCACCGCTTATCTCGCGGCGCGCGGGCAAGACAAAAATGGCGCCGCCTGGGTGCTGGCGGGTGGCGCATTGTCAGGTTTAATAGGCGGCATCATGCTTGCGCTGCTTATCCTCATCAGCACCGTACTCGATTTGCGTGGCATCTTCATCAACGTCACTCCCACCCTCATCAGTCTGTTGACGTTCAAGCAAGAAACGCTGGCGTTGGGTATGGCTTATCTCATCGGCGTGAGTACAGTCACGGGTCTGGCTGGCGCAGCGTTGTATCTCACTCCGAGTCGTGTGCGACAGGCTTTGCTGATCGCCTTTCTGTGTATGCTGTCGCTCGGTGTCATGCAAGAGCTGTTGCGCGTCACCTTCTCCAATATTGAATTCTTGGCGAGCCTGATTAGATCACTCTACGAGAAGAATGGCTTGTCGGCGGTGGGCGCGGCGGGCATTTTCATCTTCACCTTCACGCTCACTCTTGTGTGGTCGTTCGCGCAATCGCCAGTGCAGGCGCGTGTTGCCGCCCTCTCGCCGCGCGGTCAATTCGTTTTGAAGTCAACTGGTTTTTTGTTGCTCTTCGCCGCGCTGTTCTTCATCCCGAAAATTCTCGACAACGTTTACATCGGCGAAGTGTTATCAAACGTCGGTTTGTTCATATTGATGGGGTTGGGCTTGAACATCGTCGTCGGGTTCGCGGGTTTGCTTGATCTCGGCTATGTGGCGTTCTTCGCGATTGGGGCATATACGATTGGTGTGTTGACTTCGCCCGAACGCGGTGGCACGCTCAATTTTTGGGAAGCGTTGCCCTTGGCGATTGCCATAGCCGTGCTGTTTGGTTTCATCTTGGGCATCCCGGTACTCAAGATTCGTGGCGACTACCTTGCCATCGTGACAATGGGCTTCGGTGAAATCATTCGCATCCTCGTGCTATCGGATTTCTTGAGGCCGTGGCTCGGCGGTGCGGGCGGCATCGTCGGCATCCCGAAAGCGGAAGTGCTGGGCTTTAGGCTTTCTGGGCCCATCGAAATTTATTACATCATCTTGATCGGCATTTTCATCGTCGTGTTCCTTACCACTCGGCTGAAAGACTCGCGCTTAGGGCGCGCCTGGATGGCGATCCGCGAAGATGAAGATGTGGCGCAAGCGATGGGCATCAATCTTGTTTGGACGAAGCTGATAGCCTTTGCGATTGGCGCGTCATTCGCAGGGATCAGCGGCGCCATCTTCGCCACGAAATTGAGCACGATCTACCCGCAAAGCTTCAAGTTCGACGTGTCAATCAACGTGCTGGCTTTGCTAATTTTAGGTGGCATGGGCAGCATCCCCGGCGTCATTATCGGCGCGCTCATGGTCATCGGGCTGCCTGAACTGTTCCGTGAATTTGAGGACTTCCGCTTCCTGGTTTATGGCGCGGCGCTGGTGTTAATGATGCAGCTACGACCCGAAGGCTTGTGGCCCGAAGCAACACATGTGCGCGAACTCCATCACGAGCATGCGCCAGCCGAGCCGGCGCCAACCGACTGAATATGTATCTGGCGAACAAACACCCGGCATGATAACATTTGGATTGATATGACTCACACGATTCTCTCCGCGAATAAAGTAACAAAACGCTTCGGTGGTTTGACGGCTGTCAACAATATAGACATTGAAGTCAAGGAGAACTCCATCCACAGCGTCATTGGTCCGAATGGCGCCGGTAAAACAACGTTCTTCAACTGCCTGACGGGTTTCTACAAACCTGAAGAAGGTGAGCTTCTCTTCAATGGGCACAGCCTCGTCGGCTTGCGTTCCGATCAAATCATTATGCTTGGCATCGCTCGCACGTATCAGAACATTCGCCTCTTTGCCAACCTAACCGCGCTCGACAACGTGCTGATCGGTCAACACATTCACTTAAAGGCCGGCTGGCTAGGCAGCGCCTTGCGTTTCCCCGGCATAGTACGCGAAGAAAAAGCCGCGTTGGCTGAAGCAAATCGCTTGCTGAATTTTGTCGGCTTGGCAAATAAGGGCAATCACATTGCTAAAAACTTGTCGTACGGCGATCAGCGGCGTCTCGAAATTGCGCGGGCGTTGGCGAGCAAGCCAAAGTTGCTCTTGCTCGACGAACCCACGGCGGGTATGAACCCGCATGAAACGGAAGAAGCGACCATCTTCTTTCGTGCCCTGCGTGATAAATTCAACATCACCATCGTGCTGATCGAACACGACATGCGCGTTGTCATGGGTATTTCAGAAATCATCAGCGTCCTCGACTACGGGGAGAAAATTGCCGAAGGCACGCCGAAGGAAATTCAAAACAACGCGCATGTGATCGAAGCCTACTTGGGGCGGGGCAGCGCCGGCAA
>CAKKQG010000278.1:0-5556 GCA_919901875.1 Anaerolineales bacterium | reverse complement strand
CGAGGCAACTGCTGGAGGAGCATTGCCCCGTTGTTCAATCTATTTGCGAGAGGAACGAAGCAACCAACAAAGGAGAGTTGCCTCGTTATTCAATATATTTTCGAGAGGAGAGAAAGATGTTACACAAAAACCCCATATTGTTTCGCTTGACGACCGCTTTTCTGGTCATGGGTGTGCTTTTGAGCGCGTGCGCGACACCCACCACTGAAGCCCCCAAACCCACAGAAGCTCCGAAAGCAACTGCAGCACCCGCGGCAACCGCCGCGCCGACCGCTGCCCCTACCGCCGTCCCCGCTACACGCGGTAAAGGTGGCACGTTGAAGATTCTGTATTGGCAAGCGCCAACAATCCTCAACCGCCACTTAGCCGTCGGCACCAAAGACGCCGATTCTTCGCGCTTGGTAATTGAACCACTCGCCGCGTTCGGTCCCGACGCCAAACCTGTTGCCATCTTGGCAGCAGAAGTACCCACGCTGGACAACGGTGGCGTGTCCAAAGACCTGATGACTATCACCTGGAAATTGAAGCAAGGCGTGAAATGGTCGGATGGTTCAGAGTTCAGTGCCGATGACGTAGTCTTCACCTATCAGTACGCCTCTAACAAGGATACTGCCGCCACCACCGCCGCCGCCTACAACAACATTGACAAGGTGGAAGCGTTGGACAAAAACACGGTGAAGGTGACATGGAAGGCTCCGAATCCTTCCTACTACGTGGCGTTTGTTGCCTCTGCTGGCGCGATCATCCAGAAGAAGCAATTTGCCGATTGGATGGGCACCAAAGCCAAGGATGCTCCGGGCAATCTCAAACCGATTGGCACGGGTCCTTATAAGATTCGTGAGTTCAAGCCGGGTGACGTGGTGGTCTACGATATGAACGAAAACTACCGCGATCCCAATAAGCCCTTCTTCAAGGAAGTGCAGTTCAAAGGCGGCGGTGATGCCACCACGGCAGCGCGCGCCGTCTTCCAAACCGGCGATTTCGATTACGCCTGGAACTTGCAAATTGAAGCGGCAGTTCTGGCGCAGCTCATCAGCACTGGCGGCAAAGGTGAGCATGTTGCCGTGCCCAGCAACAGCATTGAACGCATTATGCTGAATTCTGCTAACCCCGATCCGGCGCTGGGCGACAAACGCTCCGAACCCGATCAAAAACACCCCTTCCTGTCCGACCTCAAGGTTCGCAAAGCGTTTGCGATGGCAGTGGATCGCAAGACCATCGCCGAACAACTTTACGGACCGCAAGGCAAAGCCACCTGCAACTACATCGTTGGCGCCGCCGACGTCACCTCGACCAACACCGACAAGATGGATGTCTGTCAATACAACATTGACAAAGCCAACGCGCTGTTAGAAGAAGCCGGTTGGAAGAAGGGCGCCGACGGCATCCGCGCCAAAGGCGGCGTCAAGATGAGCGTGGTCTTCCAGACCAGCGTCAACGCCGCGCGCCAGAAGCAGCAAGAGATCATCAAAGCCGGTTGGGAGAAGATCGGCGTGAAGGTTGAATTGAAAGCGATCCCGGCGACTGTGTATTTCGACTCCAGCGCCTCGCAGCCCGACAACATCAACCACTTCTACGCCGATTTCCAGATGTATGCCAACAGCGTTGCGCCGCCAGAACGCACGGCGGATCTGGAACTGTGGACGACGCCGTTCATCGCCCAGAAGTCGAACCAGTGGCGCTTGACCAACCTCAACCGCTACAGCAATCCGGAATACGACAAACTCTTTGCCGAATACCTCAAAGAGATCGATCCCGCGAAGCGTGCCGGGCTGGTGATCAAGCTCAACGACTTCTTGGTCGCCGATGTCGCCTTGATCCCGTTGATCGCTCGCGCCGGACCCAACTCCGGTCGTGGCAAAGACCTCAAAGGCGTGGTACCCAACGCTTGGGATTCCGAAATGTGGAATATCGCCGATTGGTCAAAGTAAAATAAAATAATTTAGACCTCCGAGTTCTTTAAGAACTCGGAGGTCTAAACCGCGTCGGTCTCATAAACCCCAAATGCGAACCTACATCCTTCGCCGCGTGTTCACGGCTATCCCGACACTGTTAGTCATCAGTATCGTCATCTTTACGATCTTAGCCGCCGCTCCCGGCGATCCGCTTTCGCAACTTGCCCTCAACCCTGAAGTGCCGCCCGAAGTGCGCGAGAACTTGCGTCGCGCTTTGGGGCTAGATGACCCGTGGCACATCCGCTATATCAAGTGGATGTCGAGCATGGTGAAGGGCGAATTTGGTTATTCATTCTCGAGCCATATTCCGGTGATCGAGCTAGTCAAGCAACGCCTACCTAATACCTTAGCGGTTGTCGGCGTCGCCTACTTCATCGCCGCACTTTTTGCCTTACCCATCGGCGTGTTGTCCGCCGTGCGGCAGTATTCATTCTTCGATCAGGTCGCCACGACCTTTGCCTTCATCGGCGTGTGCGCGCCCACATTTTTTACCGGACTTCTATTCATCTTGATCTTCAGCGTTAAACTTCAGTGGTTTCCTTTCATTTACGATACTACCTTGAAGGTTGAAGATTTCGACACGCTTCTCAAACAGATCAAACAAAGCATCATGCCCATCTCGGTTCTGGCACTCTTCCAAATGGGACAACTCACGCGCTTCACCCGCGCTTCTGTGCTAGAGAACCTGCCGATGGATTACGTGCGCACCGCTTGGGCAAAAGGTTTGCCCGAACGCGTCGTCGTCTTCCGTCACGTTTTCCCTAACAGTTTAATTCCCGTCGTCACCCTCATCGCCCTCAGCATGCCCAACATCTTCGCCGGCGCGATCATCACCGAGCAAATTTTCCGGGTCAACGGCATCGGCGAATTACTCATCACCTCTACCCTTAACAACGATACGCCAGTCGTGATGGGATTGACTTTCATTTATTCCGCCTTAGTCGTCTTCTTCAATCTAGTCGCCGACATCATCTACGGCTTCCTCGATCCACGCATCGTCTATGACTAACTCGGCGATCCATTCCCCTACGTCGCACCCATCCACTGCCGCCGCGCCGATCACCCACGCCCCGCGCACATTATGGGGCGACGCTTGGCGACGCTTTCGCCGTCATCGTCTGGCGCTATCAGGCAGTTTTGTATTTATGTTTCTGGTTTTAGTGACCCTCATCGGTCCATTCTTTTGGACGATCATCCCAACCAAGATTGATTTCGCCAACGCTTATAAGGGTCCCACCCTCGATCATCCTTTCGGTGTAGATGGATCGGGACGCGACATGCTCGCCCGCGCCATGCACGGCGGGCGGCTATCCATTTCTGTCGGCATCGCGGCGATGATCGTTGCCATCGGCTTAGGCACACTCATCGGCTCCATCTCAGGATTCTTTGGCGGACTCCTTGATATGCTATTGATGCGTATGACCGACCTGTTTTTATCGCTCCCACAATTGCCCCTCTTACTTCTACTCATCTATCTTTTCCGCGACGCTTTGCGCCGAGTCGTCGGACCCGAAGTCGGCATCTTCATCCTGATCATCGCCGTCATCGGCGGTCTCAACTGGATGAACACCGCCCGCGTCGTGCGTGCCTCGTTCCTCTCCGTCAAACAAAAAGAATTCGTCGAAGCCTCACGTTGCTTAGGCGCCTCGGACGCGCGCATCATCGTCACGCACATTTTGCCCAACTGCATGAGCCCCATCATCATCGCCGCCACACTCTCCATCGGCGCGGCGATCATTTTAGAATCGACTCTCTCCTTCTTGGGTCTCGGCTTCCCGCCCGACTTCCCCACTTGGGGGCGCATGCTCAACGATGCCCGCGATTATCTTGATATCGCCCCGCACACCATTCTCTTCCCGGGCTTCCTCATTTTTCTCACCGTACTCAGCGTCAACTACATGGGCGACGGTTTGCGCGACGCGCTTGATCCACGCCGCATCGTGTAGTCCATGCTCATCCTAACGGCTGATGAGATTCGCCGTGCGCTCCCCATGCGCGCGGCGATTGATTCTCAAAAGAAAGCCTACGCCTCACTCGTCACTGGCAACTCGGTGCTGCCGCTTCGCACACCCGTCACCATCCCCGCGCAAAACGCCGTTACCCTCTTCATGCCCGCCCGCGTCGAAAACGATCTCGGCGCAAAAATAGTTTCGGTCTTTCCAAAAAATGTTGATCGCAAGTTGCCAATGATTCACGGCGTGGTGATCCTGATCGATTCTGAAACGGGCGCGCCGCTTGCCTTAATGGACGCCACCTACCTCACCGCGTTACGAACCGGCGCGGGTGCGGGCGCCGTCACTGAACTCCTCGCCCGACCCGACTCTTTCATTGCCGCCATCATCGGCAGTGGAACACAAGCGAAAACGCAACTACTGGCAATGTGCGAAGCCCGCCCGATCACCGAAGCCCGAATCTACAGCCGCGACACACATCACGTATCACGCTTCATTGAAGAAATGCAGCCTCAAGTGAAAGTTAAACTGATCGCCGCCTCATCGTCGCGCGAAGCAATCATCAACGCCGACATCGTGTGCGCCGCTACCACTTCATCAACTCCCGTCTTCGATGGGCGCGATCTCAAAGCGGGCTCGCACGTCAACGGCGTTGGCGCATACACCTTGCAAATGAAAGAGATAGACAACGAAACGATCCGCCGAGCCAAAAAAGTTTTCGTAGACTCGCGCCAAACCGCTTTCGCCGAAGCAGGCGACGTGATGGATGCAATTCAGAATAACGTCATCACTGAAAACGATCTGATCGAGATCGGCGTAGTAGCGGCAGGTCAATACGCTAGTCGTGCCGACAGTGACATCACCTTCTTCAAATCATGCGGTGTCGCCGTGCAAGACGTTGCCGCCGGTGGTGAAGTCCTAAGGCGGGCGCGGGAGATGAAGTTGGGAATTGAAGTTGAACTCTAAGTAATCAGTGATCAGTTATCAGTAACTTCTCCCACTGATCACTGTCCACTGATTACTGATCACTGTGAACCTTCCTTCTCACACTCAAATTCTCATCATCGGCGGCGGCGTGATGGGCGCCAGCACGCTCTATCATCTCGCTAAACGCGGAGTCAAAGACGTTGTGTTGCTCGAAAAAGAATCCTTCTTCGGGCAAGGCGCCACCGGACGATGCGCGGGCGGCATCCGCTACCAATTTGCCACCGAGATCAATATCCGACTCTCGTTATTGAGTCTGCCCATGTTGGATCGATTCAAAGAGGAGATCGGGCAAGAGATTGATCGCCGCTATTGCGGCTATTTGTTTTTGCTCAACAACGAAAAAGATGTTGCCGCCTTCAAACGCAACGTGCAACTCCAACATTCACTCGGCGTGATGACCGAGTGGTTGAGCGGCGACGAAATACGAAAACGTTTGCCTTTGATGAAACTTGATGACGTGATCGGTGGAACGTTTTATGGGCAAGACGGCTTGTGCGATCCGAATAGCGTGGTGATGGGTTACATCAATGCCGCGCGACAACTCGGCGCGAAAGCAATTGAAGACTCAGAAGTGATCGCAATCGAAAAGTTGGCTGATAAAGGATTCGTATCTTCTCAAAATGTAGGGGCGCACCCTTGCGGTCGCCCCGTTGGGCAAGCGC
>CAKKQG010000277.1 GCA_919901875.1 Anaerolineales bacterium | reverse complement strand
GGTGGGTTGCGTCTCTAATCCGCATTTTGACATTGTTCTGACGTTGAGCTTTCATTGGCTAATAGGCGGACAAATGTTTGGGACGAGAAAAAAGTTGACTGCGGATTAGAGTGAATCTCCCTCCGTTCTCTTGGGATTAATAGTTACGAAGATACTTCTTATCCTTATATATCTGGACTTACGCAGTTCACGGAAATTTTCATCACGAATGTCACGAATGTTCCGAATACGACGAATAAAACAAAATAAAAATTCGTGTTATTCGTTTATTCGAGTCATTCGTGATTAAGGTACGTAAGTCCAGTATATGAAAGGAGGTGAGGTCACAACCCGACTATTCTCTAACGCTGATCGTAACGTCTGATAAAAGTTTCCCAATTCTATTAAGGAGAAGAACGTCTCATGAAAAAGAATCTATTTACCCTAGTATGTACGCTGGCGATTGCCGCCTTGATGCTCGGCGCATGCGCCACCCCAACGACCGAAGCGCCGAAGCCGACCAGCGCGCCTGCAGCAACCACCGCCCCGGCGCAGCCCACCGCGGCGCCGAAGCCGACAGAAGTTAAGATCTCCAATCCGCCGACCACACCTGAAATGGTGGATGCGATTGTCCTCGAAGGCAAGAAGATTGAAGTCATTTACTGGCACAACCGCCCCGAAGCGGATCAAAAATTGCTGCAGGGCATGTTGGATGAATTCAACAAGAGTAACCCCTACGGTGTGACTGCCAAAGCCGAGATCGCCGGCGCGGGTTATCCCGATGTCTATAACAAGGTGAATGCCGCACTGCAAGCGGGTCAACCCCCAGATTTATCGGTGGCGTATCAGAACCAAGCGGCGTTCTATCGCGCGCAAGGCGCTGTGGTGGACATCAACCCCTTCCTCAAGAGCAAGAAGTATGGCTTGAGCGAAGCCGATCAAAAAGATTACTTCCAAACATTCCTCGACGGCGACGCCAACCCGCAATTCAAGGGCGAGCGACTCGGTTTTCCGACCCAACGCTCCATGGACGTGATGTATCACAACGTGGATTGGTTAAAGGCACTCGGTTATGATGGACCGCCCAAAGATTGGAAGACTTGGGAAGAGGCGGCCTGCAAAGCCAGCGACCCGGCGAAACAGAAGTATGGTTGGGCGATCCGCCATGACGCCTCGAACTTCGCTTCGCAAGTGTTCTCGCGCGGCGGCACGATCCTCTCGCCTGATGGCAAGGCTTACGTGTATAACAGCCAAGCCGGACAAGACACTATCGCCATGCTACAACGCATGGTCGAAAAGAAATGCGCGGTGGAGATCCCGACGAGTGAACGATTCGGCGAACAGAATCGTTTTGCGGCAGGCAACATTTTGTTTGTTTTTAGTTCGTCCTCTGGCTTGCCGTTCTATCAAAGTGCGGTTGCCAAAGGTGGCAAATTCAAGTGGAGCATTGCCATGCTGCCGAACACTGGCAAGCCTGCCGTGAATCTTTATGGCGCGAGCGTTTCGATCTACAAGACCACACCTGAACGTGAACTTGCGGCGTGGTTGATGATCAAATATCTGGGCGAGAAAGCTCAAACAGTGAAGTGGGCAACCTCGACCGGTTATTTGCCGGTGCGCCAAAGCGCAAAGGACGATACGGTGAAGTTCTACACCAACGATCCGAAATGGGGTCCCGATCTCGCCAAAGCGTACGCGCAGATGTTTGACTGGGCGCAGTACTCGATGATCGAGTCGCCGGTCGCCGGTTACGACCCGGTGCGCGCCTTGATTGACAAGGACGTGATCAGCAAAGCGATTGCCGACACGAAAGCCGACGGCAAGAAGTTGTTGGATGATGCCGTTAAGAAATCCAACGA
>CAKKQG010000276.1:9408-19072 GCA_919901875.1 Anaerolineales bacterium | reverse complement strand
GATCCACAACTCCGAGCGCCCTGCCCATAATTGTCAGCCCGAAGAACCATAACCACGAATTAAGAATACAGGCGAGGGTGAAGGCGAAACGATCACCATCGCTGTAATTGATCGCGCTCGTGCCAATTACGCCAATCGTGTCCAATATGGCGTGAGGGTTGAGTAATGAAACCGAAAGCGCAAATACGATTCGTTTCTTCAGCGAATCAAATTCGTTGTGTGTTCCATTGGTCGTCGGCTTGCTCCTCCACGTCACCCAACCGATATACAACAAAAACACAACGCCAATAAGTGTCAGGATCGTTTTGATGATCGGGATGGTGAGGACGATGACTGACACGCCGAACACGGCTAATAGAATTAAAAATGTATCCGCGAGAGAGGCGGCAACCGCAACGGGAAGGGAGCGAATCAGTTTTTGTTGAGTCGCGCCTTGCGTGAAGACGAATGTGTTTTGCGGACCGAGTGGAAGAATCAATCCGAAAGAGAGGAGGTAGCCGTGAAGGAAAGCGGAGATCATTTCTTTGCCGTCACTACGATCCCGACCCCAATCAGAATCACGATCATCGCTACAATCTCTACCGCCCCTACTTTCTCACCGGCGAACAACACGCCTAAGATAACGGCGACGATTGGATTGGCATAGGCATAACTTGTGGCAAGGGCGGGGCGCACATTCTTCAACAGAAAAACATATCCGCTATACGCGATCACCGAGCCGAAGAGAATCAAATACGCCAATGCCACAATCGCTTCCCAACGTGGCGCACGCATCATCGGTGACCCCACAAAAAAATTCACAGTGGTCATGATCGTGCCACCGGCGAGCATCTGCGCCGCGCTCGCCATGAATCCTTTGGGCAGAGTCAATTTGCGGCTGATGGTTGATCCAAACGCCCAACTCATGGCGGCGATGACCAAAGCAATCGCGCCTGTTGACCAGTTTAAATTTCCATTGAGATTGAGCAAGACGATGCCGCTAAAGCCGATGAGCAACCCTAACCACTCGCGCCAGGCGAGCCGATGCCCGAAGAGCGTGGAGAACAACGCCGCCCAGAGAGGCATGGTGGCGATGACCAAGGCGGCAAGCCCTGAGCCGATCAGAGGATCGCTTTCGGCGATCACCACGCCGCCGTTGCCGCCGAGTAGTAAAAAGAATCCCATCACACTGGCGCCGATCCATTCGGATCGATTCGGCAATGCTTCGCCGCGCATCCGCAAAAACGCAAACAAGATGCCGCCTGCCGTTAAATGACGAATCCCGCCCATGAGCAAGGGCGGGAAATCGTGTTCGCCAACGGTGATCTTGATCGCCAGATACGTTGACCCCCAGATGAGATACACCGAGAGCAACGCCAAAATAATTTGCCAAGTTTTAGGTTGTTGATTCATCAATCGCTTTTTCCATCCTCAATAATTTCTTTTTGCGATCCACACCCCAACGATAGCCGGTAAGATTTCCACTTGATCCAACGGCGCGATGACATGGAATCACCAGCGACACCGGATTACTTCCACAAGCGTGACCCACCGCGCGCGCCGCCTTCGGCATCCCAATCGCTTTGGCGATCTCACCGTACGTTTTCACTTTGCCATATTGAATCTTTTGCAAGGCATTCCACACGCGGCGTTGAAACGTGGTGCCGCGAATATCGAGTGGAAGATTTAAAGTGGGATGTTCTCCGTCGAGATACTTTATCACAACGCTCACCCACTTCTTGAGATGATCGTCATCGCGGGCGATCTGCGCCGCGTAATAATCACCGCGCAACGCGGCGAGCAAAAATGATTCACTGTCCCCCAAACTGATAAAACAGATTCCAACTTCGGTTGCCGCCACTAAAACTTTTCCTAATGTGCTGCCGACAACCGCATATCGAATCTTCATCCCATCCCCACCACGACGATAAATGGTTGGCGTCATGCCGAGTTTTGTTTTCTCGTATACGCGGCTCATAGATTTATATCCGGCGTTGAATGTCGCCTCGGTCACTTTGTCGCCACTCTTCAACTGACTCTTCAACTTCTCCACACGACAGGCGTTGGCGTATTGCTTGGGTGAGATACCCATTGTGCGCTTAAACGTGCGTTGCAGATGATACGGACTCAAGTGTGCCACCTGACTCAACTCTTCAAGCGTCAACGAATCATCCAAATGCGATTCGATATAGGCGCATACATTTTGAATCTCTTTCGCTTGCCCATTCGCTTCTTTAGGATGACAACGCTTACACGCCCGTAAGCCTGCTCGCTCTGCTTCGCTTGGCGAATCAAAAAAATTCACGTTCTTGCGTAATGGCGTTTTAGCGGGGCATGAGGGGCGACAATAAATCTTCGTCGTCAGCACGCCTGTAAAGAACACACCGTCCATGCGGGCGTCGCGGTTAAGAATTGCTTGCCACTTTTGCTCATTAGTCGCTTCGATTTTGGGAGTTGGGTTTTTGGGATTTGTGATTTTCATACTTTCATCTTATGTCAACCATCCTTTAGCGTCTATCTGATTCTTGCGGTTGAAGTCTGCGAATAAAAAACGCCCCGCATCAGGCGGGGCGTTGCGGCTAAAACTCTTGCGGCTTGAAGCCCGGTGAATTTAATATCTCCATCAATTCCTCCCCTGTGCCTAGCACAATCAAACCATTTTTCTCGCCGTAGCGCACCAAACTCTCGTCCACATACAGAGAGGCGAGTGCGCCGATCACCTTCTTGCCTGCATAGTGTGGGTAATAATCGCGCACTTCTGGAATGGAAACTACAAATTGATCAACGTCGGACGGGACAAGGGTAGATTTTGTTTCGTTGACCAGCAAATAATCGCCACACACGACGATGACATCAAACTCTTTGATCTGATTCGTTTTGGCGTTGCGTTTTTTGGCGCGCACGGCGACGTATTCCAACTGTTCTTCTGAGCAGTTCGCTAGTTGCCGCAAAACACGCGGCACACTCGGCGCAACCAAATCTTCTGCCATGGTGCCCATCTTCTGCGCCAGCTCGCTCCACTTTTTGTCCATTTCTTTTTTAGATTGGCGCGTCTCCTCTTTATATTCGTGCATCTCGTTCTTGAACTCGCGCATCTCGTTCTTGAACGCGCGCATCTCGTTTTTGAAATCGCGTGATTCGCGCAACATCGTGCTGATCTCACGTTGGTTCTCAGCCTGCAAACGTGCCACTTCTGCCAAGATGTCTTCAATCTCAGCCATACGGTTTTCGAGTGGGGCATTTAACATGGTTAAGTTTCTCCTTTCTCACAGTCTTACCGCTTTAAATTCTATCATGGTATTGGTTGCCAGTTAGGATATGTATCATCCGCCGCGTTGTTCGTCAGGTTACGTTGATTCTTCCCATCGGCATCCATCATGTAAATCTCATTGTTACCATCACGGTTCGTGGTGAACACGATCTTCTTCCCATCGGCAGACCACGCGGGCGCATGATCATCGGCAGAATCGTCCGTCAAGCGAATCAAATTCGATCCATCGGCGTTCATCACATAAATGTCACCACTGTCATCACGATCCGATACAAAGGCAATACGCTTACCATCGGGCGACCATGTTGGTTCAAGATCAAGCCCGGCATGAAACGTCAATCTTTTTAAATCGCTGCCATCGGTGTTCAATCTATACACATCCACGTTGCCATTGCGATACGTGCCGAACACGGCGCGCGTGCCTTCACGATTCCATTTTGGCGAGCCGCTTTGCCCGTTATAAATGTCTTGCTTCCACAACATACTCTGCCCCGAGCCATCGCTGTTCATCACATACATCACCGAACCGGTATCGCCCGGAAACACAAAGGCGATACCGCGCAACGGCAACCACGTTGGGCTACTGCCCTCGGCGAGTCGTTTGCGCCCCGAACCATCGGCGTTCATCACGAACAGGCCTTCACTGGTGTTGAAAACAATTTGTTTGTTGTTCGGCGACCACGACGGCGAAAGATCATTCGAGTCATTGCGCGAAAGGTTCGTCTGCCCTGATCCGTCGGCGTTCATCACATAGATTTGTGATCGCCCATCACGTTTTGATGTGAACAAAATTTTGTTGGATGACGTGAGTGATGCCGTCGGCGCGTGCGATGGCGTTGAAGTGCGTGTGACGTTAGTGGCAGTGGGAGCGAGCGTGGGAACAGGTGACGCGGTCAACGCGCGCGTGGGCGTGGGAGGCGGCGTCACCGTTGAGGCGGGTGCGGGAGCAGGAGTCGCGCAGGCCGTTAACAGAATCGCGCAGATGATCAATCGCTTCATCGCAAATGCTCTTTCATCATCGTGCCAACTTCAATCGCGGCTTGATCTTCACTTTTCACTAATGACTCAGCAACGCGAATCTGCTCAGAGATGGATCTGTTTTGGCTCAATTTGTGCTTCGCCTCAAGACGAGTCACGTTGATCTCAAACGCCACCGTGCCATTGATCATTTTGCGTTTGTAATCATCTGGTAGTTCATCGTATTGATGTTTGTACGTTGCCTGAAACGAATCGATCATTGATGTGATGACTCGCTCGTGCGCCTCATCTTTGAGAATGACAGGGATCCCATAAACATGAACGGCAACGTAGTTCCACGTTGGCACATTTTGTTTGTGATCATAATGATCCGGCGAGATGTAAGCGTGTGGACCCTGAAAGATCACTAACGCCTCATGCCTCGACTCAAAATTTTTCCACTGCGGGTTTGCTTTAGCGAGATGACTTGTCAAGCGAACCACTTCGCCGTTTTCCCCGATTACAAATGGTAAATGAGTCGCCAGCGGCGAATCGTTTTCAATCGTCACTAATGTCGCAAAGCTGTTGGCGCGCATGAACGCCCAAATTTTTTTACGGTCTTCAACGAGGTAATGTTTGGGGATGTACATAAATAGATTATCGCATGACTGTTAAACAATGTCATTCCGAATCGTGTTGCTCGACGCGGAATGACATTTCCTTTGTTTCCCTATTTCCCTTGTTTCCCTTTTTACTTTATCAATCCCTGCGCCACCATCAACTCGGCATTCAACAACGATCCGCCGGCCGCGCCGCGAATGGTGTTGTGCGAGAGGACGACATACTTTACGTCGAACAACGGATCTTCGCGCACGCGCCCCACCACAGTCGTCATGCCGTTACCCGCATCGCGGTCTTTGCGTGGTTGCGGACGATCCGCTTCGCTCTTCACCTCAATCGCCACTTTGGGCGAACTGGGTAAGCCACGCACGATCTCCGGCGCTTGGAAGTTAGCCAACGCTTCCGCGACGGTTGACGGCGACACCTTTTGATTCAGTTCAACCGAGACGCACACCACATGCCCATCGGTGACAGCGACTCGATTCGTGTGCGCCGAAATTTTAAAATCAGCATGAATCACATTGCCGCCATTTAATCTCCCCAACATCTTCTGCGGTTCGGTCTCCACTTTGCCTTCTTCGCCGCCGATGTAGGGAATCACATTATCAATCGCGTCGAGCGACGCCACGCCCGGATAACCCGCGCCCGACAACGCTTGCAACGACACGGCAAAAACTTTTTTAATTCCAAATTGATCAAGAAGAGGGCGCAATGAAATTGTGAATCCGGTTGAAGTGCAGTTCGGGTTGGTGGTGATGAATCCGCTCCAGCCGCGATTCTTTTGTTGGGCTTTCACCAGCGCGGTGTGATCAGGATTCACTTCGGGGATGAGCAACGGCACATCGTCCCACATGCGGTGCGCCGAAGCGTTTGAGGCGATGAAGTGTCCGGCTTTGGCGAAGGCCGGCTCCACGTCGCGCGCCAGATCGGCGGGCAGGGCAGAGAAACAAATTTGCGCGTCGAGTCCGGCTTCAGTTGGAATCACTTTCATTCTCTTCGCATATTCCGGCATTGGCGAAGAGAGAATCCAGCGACATCCTTCTTGATATGTTTGCCCGATAGTGCGATCACTTCCGGTGAGCGCGGTCACTTCAAACCAAGGATGGTTTTCTAATAACTGCACAAACCGTTGCCCTACTGCGCCTGTTGCGGCGAGAACTGCTACTTTTATTTTTGACATGATGTTGCAAGAAGTAGACACGTAAACAAGTAAACACGTACCTGTCTACGTGTCTACCTGTTTACGTATTTACCTCTTTACCTTTCCACAATTAACTGATGAATAGAACGCACCGCCTCATCTGCATCCTTCGCGTCCACGACTAAACTAATCGAACACTCCGACGAGCCTTGAGCGATAGCGATGATATTGAGCCCCTTGTTGCCGAGTGCGCTGAACACTTTGCCCGAAATGCCGGGCGTGTAACGCATCCCCGCGCCAACGACGGTGACGATGACGGTGTTGATAATGGATGAGACGGTGTCAATGTCGCGCCGCGCCAGTTCAAGTTTAAATTCTTCTTTGAGCCCCTCAATCACTTTTGCCGATAAATTCTCCGGCACGGAAAAACAAATACTCTGCTCCGATGACGCTTGCGTGATGAGCAACACACTGACGCCACTTCGCGCCACCGAGCCAAAGGCGCGCGCCGCCACGCCCGGCACGCCCATCATGCCACGCCCTTCAATCGTGATCAAACTCTGCCCTTTGATCGCCGTCACCGCTTTGATCGCGCCCGCCGCGTGACCATTGTCAGGGACGATCAATGTGCCAGGGTGTGATGGATTAAAAGTATTTTTGATCCACAGATCGATCCCGCGTTCAACGACAGGTCGGATCGTTTTGGGATGCAACACTTTCGCGCCGTAGTAAGCCAGCTCAGAAATTTCACGGAAGGAAAGTTGATTCAACGTGATGGCATTGGGCGCGACACGCGGGTCAGCCGTCATTACGCCATTGACATCCGTCCAAATCCAAACTTCATCTGCCGCTAACGCCGCCCCCAAAATGCCGGCACTGTAATCACTGCCGCCCCGTCCGAGTGTAGTCACCGCACCCGACTTCGTTGCGCCGATGAATCCGGTGACGACAGGCACTTCGCCATTTTGCAGTTGGCGGCGCAACCGCGATTCGCATTTCGCTCTCGTCTCATCCATCTGCGGGTTCGCCGATCCAAAAACGTCATCCGTTAAAATTAATTCGCTCGCCTCAATCGCTTCCGATTTAATTCCAAGTTGATTCAGCCGCGCGCTCATCAAATGAATACTCATGCGCTCGCCCAAAGAGCTAATGGCGTCAATCGCGCGCGGTGAGGCTTCGCCCAAAATGTGAACGGCGTGACACAGTGATTCAAATTCGTTGATGAGCGGTTCGATGCGCGATGCAATGGACTCGACTCCCAAACCCTTGATCGCCTCGTGATGCTTTGATCTTAATTGCGCGGCGATCTCTTTGTAGGTGTTGCCGTCACCCGCCGCGCAGCTGTGTGCGCCCTTCAACAATAAATCGGTCACGCCGCTCATCGCCGAGACGATCACCAACACTTCAGCCCAATCTTTTTTCGCCGCGCGCACGATCTCTGCCGATTTGCTTATCGCCTCTGCGCTGCCGACAGACGTGCCGCCGAATTTCATGACCAGAGTTTTTTTCATCGCATCTCCTTCGCCAGAGACCTCACAGGTTTTTAAAACCTGTGAGGTCTGAGTAAAATAAAAACGCGAAGCCGTTTGGCTCCGCGTTGTGTGTTCGTGTTTCACTCTACTCTGCACTCACCCAAGACGAAGTAACGGCGTTCGCATCTGCGAAGTCGTAGTAGTGGTACCCATCATGGTCGAGCGCATAGAGTTCATTGGGGTTGATGTTAGCATGAGCGTGCTGAAAAGTGGCTAGTCAAAGTGTATGGGGTTTGCGCTTTGTAGTTTGTGTAATTCTACTTATAAATATATTATTCCATTCCAAATGAGCATAGCGTTCATGAATCAAACAGAGGCAAAGATTCGCCAGAAAGAACTTTCCCGTTTTTCCCATTCTGGGGCTTGCGTTCTGCGGAATTCCCAGAGGGTTCATCTAGATCGATCTTCTCAAACACAGCTATAAGTTGCTTGGGTCTTATTGAAAGTGGTTCCTCAATGCGTTTTAACGACAAATCAATATATTTTTGAAGCAGCTCATAACCTACATAATTTCTATTTAATTGATGTGCAACTTTGAGTGTTTGTCCTGATCCTGTAAACGGATCCAACACCAGATCGTTTTTATAAGAGTACATTGAAATTAAGCGTTGAGGAATTTCCTCAGGAAAGGGGCAGGGGTGATCAATTACATTAGGCGGAACTGGCGCAATATGCCACAGGTTATTGGCAACATCCATTGTAAAAAGACGATTGATTGGATATGCGGCTTGTTCCTTTTCCTCTTGTGTATGAGTTTGGTAGATTGGTTGTCCAGGTTTCCGAAAGACTAAAATATATTCGGTCATGATGTTGGGATAGTAATAACCCGGATATGGTTTTTGGATCGTGACACCTGCGCGTTTTACCCCCGCCGTGCATTTGTGCCAAATGATGTCTTGATGGAATTCCCAACCCTTTTGAGTTAATCGTGTGATAGCATCAAAAGGTACTGGATAATGTTTCCCTTTTTGCAAAACAGTGCCTATTACCATGCAACAGAAACCGCCGGGTTTTGTTACACGCAATACTTCTATGAATATATTTTCCAGCCAATCAAGATAATTTGAATACTCAGTATACCCAGTGTTATAGGCGCGAGTGCGGTAGTGTTGAGTTTTATCAGATGCGTGAATATCGTAATCAATAGCATTCCAGTAAGGTGGAGATGTGACTGTTAGGGCAACACTATTGTCTTCTATCTCGGTCATTGCTTCACACGAGTGTGCAAAAATCTTGTTCATCAATTTTTTCCTTCAAAGAATGCGAACCTTGCTTGATACTATTCTACATTTCCAATCTACGCAACAGGTGTTTTAATATTCGCTATCTTTCCGCCCGTCATCTTCACCAACTCTTGTGGCGCAAGTTTGAATACTGCATTCGGCGTTCCCGCGGCGCCCCATATCTCGTCAAACTTCAGCAAGTCTTCGTCAATCAACGTCTCCAACTTTTGCGTGTGACCCACTGGCGGCACACCGCCGATTACAAAACCTGTTTGCTCGCGGACAAAATCGGCGTCGGGCTTTTCAACTTTTTCGCCAAGTATTGATTTGATCTTTTTCTCATCCACACGATTTGCGCCACTGGCGATGATCAAAATTGCTTTGCCGCTTTGCTTGCCTTTGAAGATCAACGACTTGGCAATTTGTCCTACCTCACACCCAACCGCCTGCGCCGCCTCAACCGATGTGCGCGTGGTTTGCTCGAATTCGATCACTTGCAAGTTAAAGCCGAGAGATTGGAGAGTGTCTTGAACTTTTTGCGCGCTGGGTGAAAGTTGAGTCATATCAATGAACAATGAAACAATGAAGAATGAACAATTATTTGATCAGCCAAAAGATCAATGCAATCGAAACTGCCCACACTGCATAACTAGTCAACAACACTTGCCACAAATCCCAACCTGCGCGCGCCGCCAACCAAGCCACGAACACAAAGATCACAGTTGGGATGATGCCCTGCAGCATGGATTGCATAAATGAGACAAACGATTCGGGTTTGCCTTCTTCCGCGCTGTAAATGATCCACATCGAAAGCGCAATGTTGATTGGCATGGTTGAGACAATCGCCGCAAACGTTTTGGAATAGGCGCGCACCACGGCGATGAAGATGATGATGAAGATTGAGACGATGACAGGAATGATTTTTTGCCAGTCCATAAAA
>CAKKQG010000276.1:1560-9308 GCA_919901875.1 Anaerolineales bacterium | reverse complement strand
GATGATGATGAAGATTGAGACGATGACAGGAATGATTTTTTGCCAGTCCATAAAATGATTAAAGATTAAAGATGGCGATAATCTCGATATGATGTGTTTGCGGAAACATATCCAACGGTGTTGCCGACTCCAATTTATAACCAGCGCCGATCAATCTTTTGGCATCACGCGCCAGAGTCGCCGCGTCGCACGACACATAGACAATTCGTTGCGGCGCAATTTTAATTAACGCGTCCAACACGCGCTTATCGCATCCCGCTCGCGGCGGGTCAAGTATCACGCGCTGAACTGATTCCTTCACCAGATGATCCATCGCCATCTCAGCAGGCGATTCAAAGAGTTCCACATTATTAAACTCATTGAGATTCACTTCGGCATCGCCCACAGCAGACTCGTAAGATTCAACGCCGATCACCCGCGCCGCTTTTTCAGCGATGAAAGCAGTGAACAGCCCCGCGCCGCAATACAGATCCAACACGGTGTCGCCGTCACTCACGCCCAACGCCGTAATCGCCACTTCAATCAGAGTCTCCGCTTGCGCCGTGTTCACCTGAAAAAAACTTGCCGCCGAGATTCTAAAATCGCGCCCGAGAATCGTTTGCACAAGATGATCGCTGCCGATCATCGTCAACGCCTCACCGCGTTTATTCACCGCTGCTACCGACACATCCAGATCAATTTCCACATCGGGCGGCTCGCCCGACTCGGATTCAAAAACGATCATCGCCTCATCGCTTGTCACGCGCACACCGATCCGATCGACATCCAATTTTTCAATATCAAGTTGATTAAAGAGCGCCATGATATCGGGGTGAGCGATGTGACATTCACTAATGGGAACAACACCCGCACTCGACATAAAACCAAGTTTGCCATCCTCTGTTTGTGAGAATTGAACATGGTTGCGGTAATGAAGCGGAGAGGGCGAGGGGATAGTATCCAGCACGTTAGGAGAGGTGATACCCCCGATGCGAAACAATTGATCGATAACGACTTGCTTCTTCCATTTCAATTGCGCCTCATAACTTATGTGTTGCCATTGGCATCCGCCGCACACGCCAAAGTGTTTGCAGATGGGAGTCACACGATCGGGTGATGGCGTGATCACTTCGATCAACTTCGCCCGCGCAAACGTTGGTTTATCTTCAACGATCTCCACGCGCACGGTTTCGCCGGGGATCGCAAACGGCACAAAGATCGCTTTGCCTTCGTGGCGACCAATGGCGTCTGCGCCGTTGGACATGGTAGTGAGAGTGAGGTCAAGAGTCATTTGAAATCGTATTGCGTATTTCGTATAACGTAGTGTGGACGGAATACGCAATACGAAATATGCCTTCACCGCATTATAATCGTCTCTATGAAAGTTTCTTTGGCAATTACGGTCTTGAACGAAAGTGATCATATTCGCCGTTTGTTTGATTCGGTTGTGAAGCAAACGCGCCAACCTGATGAAGTGGTGGTGTGCGACGGTGGATCGAAAGACAACACGCTTGACCTGATTCGGGAGTATTCGAATCGTTTGCCATTGAAGATCGTGACCAAAGAAGGCGCGAACATTTCGCAAGGGCGCAACGAAGCGATTCGCAATGCGAGCCATGAGATCGTTGCGGTGACGGATGCTGGAGTGTGGTTGGAGGAGAGGTGGTTAGAGGAATTGTTGAAAGGGATTGGAGATCAGAGATTAGAGATTAAAAGTAATCTCCAATCTCCAATCTCTAATTCTCTCGTCGCGGGTTTTTTTCAATCCGATCCGCAAAACATATTTGAGATCGCGCTCGGTGCAACCACCTTGCCCGATGTAGAAGAGATCAACCCTCAAAAATTTCTGCCGTCAAGCCGCAGTGTGGCATTTTTGAAAAAGGCGTGGGAGGCAGTTGGCGGCTACCCCGAGTGGTTAGATTTTTCCGAAGATGTGATCTTCGATTTGAAGATGCGTCAGAAGTTTGGCGATTTCGTTTTTGCGCCGAAAGCGATTGCCCACTTTCGTCCGCGCCCGACTCTTTTTTCTTTCATGAAGCAATATTTTAATTACGCCAAAGGCGATGGCAAGGCAAATCTGTGGTTGAAGATTCACCTTGTTCGTTACGTCACTTATTTAATTGTTGTGCCGCTTGGGGTTTATGCGGCGTGGGTCAATCCCCTTTTGTGGTATGCCGGTGCGCTGGCGATGGTGGCTTACGTGCGGAGACCGTTGGCGCGGCTGATTCGGCAGAGGCGGCTTTCGCTCGTGGCACTGGTTTGGGTTCCGGTGATTCGCGTCGCGGGGGACGTGGCGAAGATGCTCGGTTATCCAATCGGCGTGTGGTGGCGGATTAAAAATCGTAACGTGTGATCACGTTTGTGTCACTTAACCACGTTAAGTTGTTGATAGAAATCTCCCATTCAAAGTTGCGATCATTTAAAACGCGTATCACATCCGGCAAATTTTGCGGCGTGAGGTCGCCTTGCGCCAACGTGATATGCGGCGTCCACGCGCGCGGCTCGTAATAGGCGAGTGAGGTGGTTGTGGTAGAAGAGAGAATGGGATAGATCGATTCGTGAAACTGTGAGAGCGCTGAATCGCGCACCAGTGAAACAAATACCACGGGGTTGCCGCCGTTGAAAATTCCCAAGCCTGCTGTGTTAACTTTGAACGTTTTTTGTCCGGCGGCGATCTTTTTTAAGAGCGGGCGTAACGTCTCGTCGTAACGCCCGGCGACGTGATACGAAAAGTGCGGGAACTGAGGAACTTGCGTTCCGGCGATCCCGCACTTTGTTTTTAACTCATCCCAAATGTCGTGAACGATCTGCGCGTAAGGATCGTCGAGTAAGGACACAATGCCTTGCATCTATTGTTTAATTAAATCGCACAGTGTCGCAATATCCTCATCGTAATTGTGTACCAGCTCTTCGCCCAATAAACGCAACCCGCGAATGTTGTTGGGAGTGCAATCATCGAGTTCCTCGTTCACATCCTGTGGCAACTTAATTTGGAAGCGATAATATCGCTTACTCCCATCGGCGGCAGGTCGGACGATCTGTTGCAGTTGATAATCAACCGTGTCGTTAATGCCATCAAAGACCACTTCTAATACAGGCTGCGCCCAATTTAACACCCCCCAATTTGAGACTTGTTCATATGGCAATCGTTTTGTATTTTCTCCGGTGCCAATTGAAACAACCAAGAAATCGTCTTGCTGTGGATAGATTGAACGCACCTCGACGTAGGCGCACATCGCCGGATTATTGGCGAACACACCGCCATCCACTAAAGCCAGATAATCGTTTTCCATTTCAACGCGACTTGGCGGGAAATACGTCGGCGCGGCAGAGGTCGCGCGTGCCACACGCCTCATCAAAAAATCTTTTGAAGAGTCCATCTTTGCCTTGTGCGATTTGAAAAAATAAGACTGCCGTCGCTCAATATCGTAACTGGTAATGATCACATCGCCTAAAGCTTCGGAGAGTCGCGCCTCGCCAAAATATTTTTCTAGGATCCCTTCAATGCCATGCGCCGTGTATTTGGGACTCAATAAATTACCCAATGAGCGCAGGCCATACCACCGCGAGCGCGAAAAAATTTGGTTGCCTTCTCTTTCGTATAATGAGATCAATTGCTCGGCAGTGTATTGAGGTCTCTGGCTATTATTCTTGTCAGGCTTCGTTAGTCCCAACGTCAAAATGCCGCCTGTGGACGTGCCGCCAATCATGTCAAACATATCGGCGATTCGTTTGCCGGTGCGCCTCTCGATCTCGGCTAATAATACTGCTGGCACAATGCCGCGAATACCGCCGCCGTCAATTGAAAGAATCTTTTTCATGGTTGCCTCCGGATTTAAAATCCGTCCTACTGAATTGTGATCTCGCCCAATACAATAAACTCACCGCCATTCACCGCAAGCCGCTCCAGCGTTGTTAAATCATACAACCCGATTCGCAATTGATACACACCACTCGGCGCGTCGTTTGGAATCCGAATCGCAAACTGATCACGGATCGTCTCACCCGCTTTCCACGTCGTCGTCGGGCGCAATTCGCCGACGGGCTGACCATCGCGCTGAGCGACAATCTTATCATCAATAAAAATATGTGTGAAAGATTTGAAGTCGCGCCCGACAGCGCTCTCTGCTTTCCAGATTAATCGTAAGCGGGCAGCTTCTCCACGCCGCGCAACCGAATCGATCACTTCAACCTTCTCAAGGCGGATGCCGTCTCCGAACCGCGCCCCCACAGGGTGAGTCTGCGTCACCGTGGAGTCGCCCGCATAACCGATCATCCGAATCGCCTCAAACCATTGTTCATCTACCTTGAATAGATTCGTGTTCAACCACGTTTCTATTAATTTATTTGGATCGCCTTTCACATCATCCAAAAATACAATCTTTAAATTTTGTTTGCTCGCCGTGATCGTCTGCAACGACTCACCTACGTTATCCAACGTCCATGAATCACCAATGGCGTATACGTCCTTCCGATCCCCAAACATAGCCCGTTGTTGTGGCGGATACAGCATGACGGTTGTCTCATCGGGCAGAGTCTTAATCAATGCCTGATAGTTCCCGGCTAACTTTTCGGGTTGGGCAAAATGATTCTGGAAGAAGGCGTGGCGAAACTTGGCTGATGTGTCAACCACTTGCCGCAAGCGCACTTCTCTCGCGCCTGCCATGCGCGGGTAACGCCCCACCTCTTTTGTGATCAAGCCATCTATAAAATCTTTAGGCGGCGTGTTCGAGATTACCTGATCAATTAAGTAGATGTGCTGCCCGCCCATCAACCATCGGGCGATGTCGCCACTGCTCGTTTCGCCGCTGACACGCACGTCAATTTGTGATCGATCCACTTGCGCGGCGATTAACACCAGCGACACATTGTCGGTGATGATCACCGGCGGGAGCGGCGACTCTTTTTCTGCGTTCAACATGGCTAACGCCGCTTCGCGCACGCCGCCGCCGCTCGCGTCGTTGGTGAGATAACCTTGCGAGTCGAGATTAGCAAGTTGGGCTTGGGCGATGTTGTGCGTGAGGGCGATGACGTTTCCCACAGGTTGAAAGGTGATAAGCAGAGTCGGCAACACCGTGATTGCCGCGCGCGTCAGCGCAGATCGTCCGAATCGATCCATCATCATTACCCAGCCGTGCGCTGCCAAGATCACAATTTGCGCGGCGATGAAGCTCATGTAGCGCGGCGGAATATCTTTGGAGATGGCGATGAAGGTGAGAGACATCGCCAAAGAACATAATGCGAGAAAACGAATCGGCGCGCGTGTGCGCTCGTTGCTGAGAGGCAACGCTAAACAAGCAACGATGACGACGAGCCACCCGAAGTAAGGCGGGACGAGTTCGAGCAAACTGCGAAGCGCACTCGCAAGATACTCGATCTCTAACCGGAGATCGCCTTTACAGATCAACGGTGGGCAACTTAAGAATCCGACCTGACCGCTTGCCATTTGTTGATCGTTGACTCCGATTTTATTTCCTAAGGCAAAAATGAAGAGAGCGATCAGGATTGCCGAGAGAAACCCCGAGGCAATGTAATAACCACTTAATTTGATTCGATCAATTTTTTTGTGGATGGGAATTAACAGGAGAGCGAAGAACGGCACGGCGTAATACATGGCGCCGAATAGTTTGCCCATGACTGCGGCGGCGAGCGACAACGCGAGCATGATGATCCCGACAGCGTTTTGCTTCTTGGCGAGTTGGAGTGTGAAGAAGATGGTCAACGTTCCGAAGATCGCCATGATCGGGTCGGCGATCACTTGTCGCTCAAAAAAAACTGCTTGAGGCAAAAAGGCGTAAATCAATCCGGCGAGCAAACCTGTTTTGCGCGATGACAACGATGTGCCAATGGCAATGCACGCGGCGCATGTGATGAGTGAGGCGAGAGCCACTGCGGCGCGTCCGATCCATAGCTGTCCGGGCCCCAAAGTCTTTAACAGCACCAGCCATGCGATGAGCAATGGTTTGCCGTCCATCAGGATCGGATATTGCGGAGCGTTGATCGCAAAGCGATGCGCCCAATCGAGATGAATGCCTTCGTCAACGAAAAGAGGGATGCCATATAAGTTGACAACGCGAAGCCACAAAGCAAGGCAGAAGATGATCGCGCTGACGAAGAAAAATTTTAGACGGGGAGACACATCCCGATTATAACGAGAAAAGACCCGAAGGGTTTTATCCACTCCGCTTCGCTACGGGATGCTTCGCGAAACCCTTCGGGTCTGGCGTATTAGTTTACGGTTTTCGTGTGGCGGTGGGAGTAGGTATATCCGTTTCGGTGGGTTCGAGCGTGGGCGTAATTAAATCTTCGGGCAACGACGTTGCGGTGGGCGCGGGATCGTTGATCTCGTTTTGTTTGTTGATCAATTTGATGTCGCTGTCGAAGCGCACTAACACGCGATGCCCTTTTGACTCTGATCCGCGCGCGGTGAATTCGCCAACGATGCCGATGATGGACCACACCTGCCCGCGTTTCACTTTGGGCGTTTCAAATTCCAATGATGTGCGGAAGAAAATACGGGCGATGCCAGAGCCATCGTCAATCCAAAATGCGTTGGACTCAATCCTGACGATTCGTCCTGTGAGAGATACCAGCGCGCCTTCTGTCGAATCATTGACCTCGTTGGTGCGGATTGACGTTGGCGGCAAAACCTTGATCTGATCCTCAAATGCAAACAGCCAAGAATTTCTCACATACAATTCGCGCTCGCCATTGCGCGTGCGCAAATACCCTGCCGCCGTGATTGATTGACCTTGTTTCATCGGGGGCCAGGTGCCGCTTCCAAGATAAAGTGCAATGCCGACTCCCGATCCATCTTGGATGTAGATCACTCGACTCCCAAAAAGGGGATACGGTCCCGTCACCCAACCGATCATCGTCACCCATGCGCCGTCATCCCATAAACGTGCTTGCCGAATACCGGCGATAACCGGCGTGGGTTTGGGCCCGAATTTCGATCCAACGCCATGCGGCCGATTCGGCATCCCCGGACTCGGCTGCCAATCCACTTCCCATCCGCCCACACCGTTCGGGTTACGGCTGAGCGAGCGATCATCGCCGATGCGCGATCCCCAACTTACTTCGTCAATTACCGAGCCGTCGGGATAAAGCAATCGCGCCGAGTCGCCGTCATCGTTGAGCGAGATATTAAGTCCCGATGTATAAATCTCCCAGAAGTCGCCGGGTTGCATTACGACTCCGTTTGGAAATGTATAAGGCGAGCTGCCGCCAACGCCATCATCAATCATCCATCCGCTGAGACTCACCGGTTGATCACTTGAGTTATAGAGTTCGATAAATTCGGCGGGTGTACGATTGATTCCATATATCGTCCAATCAGAGCCGGGATTGGGAACGACTTCGTTGATTCGCACCGATGTGATGCGGGCGAAGGCGGTTGGCGTTGACGTTGCGACAAGGTTGGAGTTGGATCGTTTGGGCGTGGCGCGCAAGCTGTTACCGTTTTTATCTTTGCCATTTGTGACATGACCGTAGTTGGTTGACCAGTTGCCGTCGGTGTCAGCTCCGGAAGAGATTCGCTCCATCGAGGCGCGCGCGGAATCGTCTCCGGCGGGCCAGGCACCGCCATCACTGTTAGCCGAGTCAATTAATGCGCCTGAGGGATCGTTCAACAAGATCGTGTCGCCGCCATTATTTAAACTGCCGGTGTAAATCAAATCGGCAGTGATATCACTCACAGTGGAGTCATTCGTGCGCTCAAGTAAAAAATATCCACCGGCAGAGATCGTGCCGGATAAATTGATCGCGCC
>CAKKQG010000276.1:0-1460 GCA_919901875.1 Anaerolineales bacterium | reverse complement strand
GGCGTGGAGGTAGATGGTAAAGAGTTCGTCGCGCCTATCGTATTCTTCTGCTTTTGAAAATCATTAACGTGATTGTTGGTGTCAGTGGCATTAGGCACGCGAGCAACCGCTTCATCGTTGATGCTGGTGGCATTTCCATCTGATGCGCCATCGCTGGATGTGCCGACTCCGCTGACGTTACCGAGTTCCACATCATCCACTGTTGTCCCGCTTGAATTTTTAAGAACGAGATACACATCGTTGTTCATTGTCCCCGGCGGGTTGCCGATCACCAGATATTCACCTGCTTGAAAATTGTTAAGCGAGCCACCGTTGCTGAAAACGAAAATGGCAGTGCTGGTAGAACTGAGAAAGTTGAGCGTATCGGTTGAAGAGTCAGTGATAGTTAACACCCATCCTGTGCTGGATGTTAAATCTATCGCCGTTGAGCCCGCGTTATAAAGTTCGAGCCATTCATCGGTGTCGGTGATCGATCCGCTGCCCACTGTTGCGTTGAAAGAAACGCCGTCGCCGCCGCTCGAATCATTCCAATCTTGTTGCGGGTCGGTCACGACTTCGTTGATCACGACGACTTGCGGCGCGGTTGTGGATGTATTCGTCGGTGTTAAAGTTCGCGTTGGGGTGTTCGTGATAGTTAAAGTATGCGTTGCCGTTGAGGTCGAAGTAGGCGTAGAGGTGCGCGTGTGAGTCGGCGACACCGTGGAGGTGTTGGTGAGAGTCGGCGTGCGGGTGTGGGTAGAGGTTGATGTGTTGGTTGAGGTAGATAAACTTGGTTCGATAGTGCTTGACGAGTTTTGAGGTTCGGAGGTAGTGCGTTGGGCAAAATCATTAGCGTTGTCATCAGTATCCGTGCCATTGCCACCCGTTGGATTGCTGGCTCCTGGTTTGCGTTCGACGCTGCTACCCGCGGATGGGTTGGCTACACTTGTGCCTTCAAAGTCACCGGCGGACCCAAAACCAACTTTGTCAACAATTGTGAACCCCGCATCACTGTAGAGGATAACGGTGTTGTCGTTAGCGATAGAGCTGGTGGTGGAATATGTTAGATCACTAACCACAGTTCCAGTGTAGCTGCTGTGAGCAATCAAAAGAAAACCGTGCGCGGCGATATTGGTGGATGGAAACGTCGTAAGTAAATTAGTTACTGTGTTAGTGATAGAGGCGGTTTTCTTAGAGAGTCGCCAGCCATTGAGATTGATATCGGAGTTAGTTGGGTTATAGAGTTCTACAAATTCATCTGTTGCTACCGAAGCACCAGTAATTCGCACTTCGCTAATAACGATGTGGTTCGCGGTGGCAGCGTTTGTTTTTGGGATGTTGGTAGTAGGCGCAAACAACGCCAGCACTGTGAGCGCGGCAACACATATCAACGTGAACTGTTTGATATGTTGTCGGTGAAAGACGTAGCGCACGTAAGCCCCTTGAGGATTATTTTTTGCTGCTTTTGAGGCGTTCTAATT
>CAKKQG010000275.1 GCA_919901875.1 Anaerolineales bacterium | reverse complement strand
GACTCAAACCCTTGTTGGCGAATGACCTCATTATTTAATCGCGCATCTTGCGAAACTTTTTCCTGCACGACGATAGGTTGGCCTGAAGCAGCGACTCGACCAGACAACCCCTCGCCTATTTTCAACTCATTTGCGCCCTCCACCATTTGAGTCGGGAAATTATGATGGGCTTTGAGGAAAAGGTGATCGCCCTTAGCGAGATAAATAGCGGCGGCGTCAACAGCGGTGAGGTTTATGACTTTATCCAGAGTGTCATTAAGAGTTTCATCGAGATTGAGTGACTGACTCACCGTAGAGGCAATGGCGTTGAGGGTAGAAAGACGGCGATTCTGCTGCAAGAGATTCTGCTGTAACTTTTCCAGCACATCATAGATGACTTGATTGAATACTAAGATGATGGCAAAAACGGCTACCAGCGAGAGCAAGTAGGCAGGGAAAGTGTGCAAGAGACTTGGCCAAACCACATGTCTCAAGTATTCAAAAGTGAGCAGGAAAATGGTTACTAGAATCGCCGTCAACCACTTCAATCTGTGCAAACCTATTGTCATATACGACCCTTCTAAAAGTATTCGTGAGATTATGATACTACTTTTTATATCGAGGGGTTGAACTAAACATTTTTGCGTTTGAGTCTTATACTCAGGACGTAGGTTTTAAAGATTAACCTTGACCTTCCAGCAACTGGAAGGTGTAGAGTCAGGAGCAATCGCTATGTTGATTCACGAGTTAACCATCCAGACCCATGTGCCGACCAAAACAATTCGCTACTACGAATCGATTGGGCTGATGCCGCGCCCGAAACGCGCCACGAACAATTATCGTCACTACACTCAGGTAGATGTGGAACGATTACGCTTCATCGCTAATGCGCGGGCGTTGGATTTTAGTTTGGATGACATTGCCGAGATTCTCACAGCGCGTGACAAGGGGATAGCGCCTTGTCAGCGTGTGCTGGATACCTTAACGCACCATCTGACGCAGATCGATCAGCGCCTCGCCGACTTAGTCACCTTGCGCGAGTCACTTCGACAACTGCAAAGTGAAGGCGCGGCGCTTCCCCTGGATGACGTGCGCAGCGAACATTGTGTGTGTTATTTGATCAAGACCTACCGCGAAAGCGGCAAAGTGATTATCACCGAAGGAGAAACCTTATGACTGATTCTTGTGGCTGCCCACCTGTAGCTGGAAATGCGGTTTGCGAATTGCCATCGCAAACAATGGCGCGTCCTTCACGCGCGACAAAGACTTGTCCGCAATGTCATCAAAGCGGCAAGCCCGTTCAAGGGCAAACGGTTAAAGCAATGCTGTTAGTAAGTTTGCGAGAAGTGCAAGACGGAGAGTATTTGTTTTGCAAAACAAAAACCTGCCCGGTCGTTTACTTCACGCTGAACGGCGGGCAAGTTTTCACTATTGATCAAGTGCGAGAGCGCGTTTATCAAAAAGAGCCGGATGCCGATGAAGTGTTCGTCTGCTACTGTTTCCGCCACACTGTTGGCGAAATGCGTCAAGCATCTTCAGCAGAACGCACCGCGCTTGTGGACGATATCAACACCGGCATACAAGCCGAACAGTGCGCCTGTGATTTGCGAAACCCGCAAGGTTCGTGTTGTCTCGGCAACGCGCGCGGGTTGATCAAAAGATTAGAAGCTGTAACGATAGCGGCAGCACACTGAGTTAGGAGATGATGATGAACAACTGGCAAAAGATACGCAGTGGAGTGATGCTTGTTGTATCCTTTGTTACTTGTCCCTGTCATTTACCTCTCACCCTGCCGCTAGTGTTGGTCTTGTTGGCAGGCACGCCGGCGGCAGTGTGGATGACTCAAAATGTCGGTTGGGTGTATGGCGGAATAACAGTTTTGTTTTTACTTAGCCTGGCACTGGGGCTGCGCTGGTTTACGCAAAGAACTATTCTGTAATACGTCATCCTCTCATGTGGATTCTTCTCGCGCTCGGCGCGGCTTTGCTGGCTTCCTTCAATCCCATTCTCTACAAACGAATATTGAAAGACGCCGATCCTCTCACAGTAGTGTGGAGCGTGATGTTGCTGTCTCTGCCTCTCTTGGGTTTTTTTACAGTAACCCTCACGCCACAGCTACCTCAACTCGACGGGTTGTTCGCGCTCGGCGTGATCGGATCTGCTGGGTTGAATAGCGTGGCGCATCTCGCTTCCACGAAGGCGCTCAAATTAGCAGATGTCTCATTAGTGACTCCGTTATTGATTTTCAGTCCGGTGTTCACCGTGTTAATTTCGGCGATCTTTTTGGGTGAGTTACCATCGGCTCGCGGTCTGCTCGGCGTCGGCTTCATCTTGATCGGTGGATACTGGCTCAACCATAATTCAGGCACAGGCTGGTTGCCGCCTCTCAAATCTGTAGTGCTAAAGCCCGGCGTTGCGCTTGTCTTGCTCGCCGGTTTGCTGTGGGCAATCACGCCGCTCTTTGAGAAAATTGCTATTCAACATACGAATCCCGAAAGCCCCCGCTTCGCCGCGTTTGTCACCATCACCTTGCTTGTCCTTTTCCTAACGCCCCTCGTGTTGAGTCGTGGACGGTCAGCGCTAGAAAAATTGGCGTTTCATCGCAAGGCGTTATTCTTCGCTATCTTGATCGCGGGGACAGCACCTGTGCTGGGCTACACTGCCATCGGTCTTGGCATGGTTGGAATTGTGACCACGCTTTTCAAACTCAGCATAATGATGACGGTCATTTGGAGTTCTCTGTTTCTCAAAGA
>CAKKQG010000274.1 GCA_919901875.1 Anaerolineales bacterium | reverse complement strand
CGTTGGGAATGGAAATTTAAATCGAAGCCCGAGGCATTATGGACGTGGGTCGCCGATACGAATCACTTCAACCATGACGCCGGTTTGCCCGCGCTGGAGAATCGACTCGGCAAAGGCAACCGGCTCGCCAACGCCAAACGGCGATTGCGGTTGATGGTATTTGGCACGCCGTTGGAATACGAAGAGGAACCGTTTGAATGGATTCGTCCGCGCCGCTTTGGAGTCGTGCGGCGTTACTTAAGCGGTCCTCTCGACACGTTTCGTCAATCTGCCGATCTCATCCCCGAAGAGGGCGGCACGCGATTGGTATATGAAGTGTGGGTCAAGCCCAAAAATATCTTGGGACTGATCAGCACGCCGATCCAGATCGGCATTTTGAGTCGCCGCCAGTTCGACACAATTTTTCGTCGCTACGACAAACTTGCCTCGCTGCAACGCTTGCCAATCGAATTTCCATCGCAAGTGGAATTTGCGCCGGGCGGGCGCGAACGATTGCAAACGGGACGAGAGCGTTTGTTGGCGCAAGGCGCAGATCGCGCTTTAGTGGATCACCTGATCGAAACGCTTGAACGCGGCGACGCCATGTCATTAGCCCGCATCCGCCCTTACGCCCTCGCTGATTATTGGAGCGCGTCGCGCCGCGCGGTGCTGGAACTTTTTTTGCGCGCCACGCGGGCTGGCTTACTTAATTTACAGTGGGACGTGTTGTGTCCGATGTGTCGTGGCGCAAAACAAAAGAACGAAACGTTGAGCGATCTGCGAATGCCTGTCCATTGCGACACCTGCAATATAGATTTCTACGCCAACTTTGAAAGTTCGGTTGAATTAACTTTTCATCCCAACCCGGCGATTCGATCTATTGAGGCAAGTGAGTTTTGCGTGGCGGGTCCGCAAACCACGCCACACATCATCGCCCAACAATTGATCGCGCCGCGATCCTCACGCGCCTTGACTCTGCCGTTGGAAAAAGGGCGATACCGACTCCGCGCACTCGAACTTAACGGCGGACAACTGATCGCCGCCGAAGCACACGGTGACGCCGCCGTGAGCGTGAAAGCTTCCGACTCAGGGTGGGCGGGGAACGAATTGCGCGTCGCCCTCACCCCCACCTTGAATCTTGAAAACGCCACAGGCAATGAGCATCTGTTGATCTTGGAACGAATCGCCTGGAGCGATCAGGCGACCACCGCCGCCGAAGTGACGGCGTTGCAAACTTTCCGCGATCTATTTGCCAGCGAGGCGTTACGACCGGGCGATCAAATTTCTGTCGGCAGTCTCACCATCCTATTCACCGATCTCAAATCGTCCACGCAACTCTATCGAGAGATCGGCGACGCGCCCGCTTTTGGTTTAGTGATGGATCACTTTGATGTATTGAAACAGGCAATCGCCGATGAAGGCGGCGCCGTTGTGAAAACCATCGGCGACGCGGTGATGGCGGTTTTTCAACGCCCTGCCCCAGCGTTACGCGCGATCCTTAACGCTCAGAAAAAACTTATGTCACAAGACTCTGTTGCCCGCCCTCTCAAACTCAAAGCCGGGATTCACTATGGATCGTGCATCGCCGTCAACCTCAACGAACGGCTCGATTATTTTGGCACGACGGTCAACGCCGCCTCGCGTTTAGTCGAGCTCTCGTCGGGGAACGACATCATCCTCTCCTCCGCCGTGCGTGACGACTCGGAAGTGCAAGAGATATTGCGCGACTTGAAATCAGAATGTGTCGAAACAAACCTGAAAGGGTTTGACAAAGAAACGTTTGAGGTGTGGAGAGTCTATTCCTAAAAAAAAACGCTCTGGCAACAGTTTAACTGTTGCCAGAGCGTAGTTGCAAGAGCGTAGAGTGAAAGACTTTACCCCTTCGCTCGTGTTGTCAACAATTGCACAACCGCCTCAAACAACAGAGTCTTCGCCGCTTGCCCGGCGCCGCTGCTGCTCATCGGCGTGCCGAGCGCGGTGGCGGCGTTGCGTGTTGCTTCTTTATCCGCTTGTGAGACTCCGCTGCTGCCGCCCGAAACTTTTGTCACGTTAGGCGCGGGCGTGGGCAGAGTGACGCCGCGCTCGGCATAAAACGTTGACAGCGTAGCATTGCTGATCTTCATCGCCCCAATCGTTTGCATTTGCGTCGGCGACATCGCTTCGATGATTTGATTCTGCACAGCAGTTAATTCTTCAGTAGCCACTTCCGATGTGCCGCTCAACGTAAGAACCGCTTGCCACAATGGAAGCAACGTCTTGGCTTGCGCCGAAGTGACGGCGTTGGCTGTGCCTTCTAATTTGATCGTGCCGTAAGCCAATTGGTTTCGCACGCTCGCCGCATCGCTAAAATCGGTTTGGATGTAGGCGGCGGCTAACGAGGCGGGTGTCGGCGTCACCGTAGAAGTTGGCGCGCAGGCGCTCAGCACAGTCGCCGCGATGGCTAAAATAATAAACAACGTTGGGTGTTTCATTTTTTCCTCACTTGGGCTTACGCAGTCCGCGGAAATTTTCATCACGAATGTTTCGAATGTTTCGAGTTTGACGAATAAAACAAAACAAAAATTCGTGTTATTCGTTTATTCGAGTCATTCGTGATTAAGGTGCGTAAATCCAGTTCACTTGATCGATCCAAGATATTTGATCACCGCATCTACCACGGCAGTGGAGGCGCTGGCGCCGCTGCTGCTGGCGCGAGTTGCCTGCCGCGTTGCCTTCTCACTCGCCGATAACCCCGCGCCACCACTGGCACCGGGGACGCCGCCTTCTGCGCCGCTACCCAATGTGATGCCGCTTGCCTTTGTCCAATCTTGAAATTCGGTTTGGGTTAACTTCATGGCTTTGATCGCCTGCAATTGATTCGGAGTCATGGTTTGCTCGATCTGAGTCAACAGCGCGGTCACTTCGGCTTGAGCGTTGCCGCCGCTTTGAGTGGTGCTTCGCAACGCTTGCCACAAGGGCAGTAGCGTCGCGGCTTGTTTGGCATTGATGACGTTAGGCGTGCCATCGAGTTTGATCGCGCCAAGCGCGAGTTGATTACGCGCCGACAGCGCGCCTTCATATGTTGTGTCCAACGTCGCGCTGACAAATTCTTGCGACACTGCCACAGGCGCAGGAGTCGTTGCAGTTCCACCGCAGGCGGCAAGCGCGAGAGCGAAGATGATGAGAAGAAGAGAAGTTTGTTTCATTTGAGTGATTCCTTTTTTAGTTGTAACTGCTCAGCCGTCATTGCGAGCGAGATTGCTTCGCAAAGTGCGCTCGCAATGACCATGTTTTTTTATTCGCAATGACCATGTTTTTTTATTCACGCCTCAGCGCGTCAATCGGATCCAGTTGCGCCGCGCGAGTCGCCGGGTAGTAGCCGAAGAAAATTCCCACTGCCGCGGCGGCGCCAAAAGCGATCGGGATCGAGATCGGCACGATTTCAGTTCGCATCGAACCCAGTGAACCGAACAGATACGATCCGCCCACGCCGCCAAGTACGCCGACGATGCCGCCGACCAGACTTAAGATCACCGCTTCGATTAAAAATTGCAGTAACACGTCTGCCGGTTTTGCGCCCAACGCTTGACGCAAACCGATCTCGCGCGTGCGCTCTGTGACCGAGACCAGCATGATGTTCATAATGCCGATACCGCCGACGACGAGCGACACGCCCGCCACCCACGCCAACAAATCGCGGAACGCCGCCGTCGTGGCTTCTTGCGTGGCGATGATGTCTTGTTGCGTTTGCACGGTGAAGTCGGGTTTACTCACTGGGACTTCGTGGCGTGTCGCCATCAACGATGTGATCTGCGTGATGACGCTGGAAATTTTTTCTTGACTCTCGGCTTTGATATAAATTGTCCGCACGCGATCACCGCCGAGCGTTGTCTCCGGCATATATTTTTGAAACACAATGGAGATCGGCAGATACACGCGCCCGTCGTAATCCACATCGGCGACGATGCCTTTAGAACTCATCACGCCCATCACCGTGAACTTGATCGTGCCAATCGTCACCGTTTGCCCCAACGGACTTTCGTCACCAAACAAATCTTTTGCCAGCCCCGAACCTAACACCACCACTTTCGATTTACGTTCATCCTCATCATTATTAAAGTAGCGTCCTGTGGCAACGGGATAATCGCGCACGGAGGGGAATGATGACGTGGTGCCGATGAGCGGGATCGAATCGAGTGAGACGTTGTTCGCCTTCACCGTTTGCGGTGCCGGCGCCTGCTCGGCGCTGACTCCCGTGATGCCGACAACCTGTTTCTCAATCGCCAGCGCATCGTCGAGTAACAACGTGCGCCCCGCGCCCGGCACGCCGCGAATGGGCGCGACGATGATCAAGTTTGCGCCCAAGCCGTTGATCTGATCGGCGATGGCGGCTTCCGCGCCGGCGCTGACCGCCAGCATGATGATGACCGATGCCACGCCGATGATCACGCCGAGCGTGGTGAGAAACGATCTCACTTTGTTAAGCGTGAGGCCTTCCCACGCCGTGTCAAAAATTTCACTCAGTTTCATTTCCGCCTCCAACTGCTTGTCCCAAACACGGGCTATGCCCATCGCGCCCGTCCGAGATTACTTTGCCATCCTTCACACAGATCACCCGTTGAGCGTGCGCCGCCACATCGGTCTCGTGCGTCACCATCACAATCGTTGTGCCTTGCGCGTGAAGTTGATGCAGGATGTTCATAATGTCCACGCTCGATTTTGAATCAAGGTTGCCCGTCGGCTCATCGGCGAGGATGAGTGCCGGTTGATTGATCAACGCCCGCGCAATCGCCACGCGCTGTTGCTGCCCGCCCGAAAGTTCGTTAGGGCGATGATGCAAACGATTCCCCAGCCCCACCGACTCTAATGCTTGCGCCGCTCGCGCTTCCCGATCCTTCGCGCTTAATTTTCCGGCGCCGTTGTAAAGCATCGGCAGCGACACATTGGCTAAGGCGCTCATGCGCGGCAACAAGTTGAACGACTGAAACACAAACCCGATCTTTTTATTTCGCACCGACGCCAATTCGTTTTTGTCTAACTGACTCACGTCGCGCCCATCCAGAATATA
>CAKKQG010000273.1 GCA_919901875.1 Anaerolineales bacterium | reverse complement strand
GATTCGATCTTGGTCAGATCAATGTCGCGCAAGGCAAAGACGCTCATCGCTTTGAACAGCGACCCCGGCACGTTCTTCAAACTAAACACAATTGAAGTCTTGCACGGTTTGTCGTGGATCGATTCGGGCGCGCGGTTCAGAATCAAGAATCGGGTGTAGTTCGCTTCGTCGTCTTCGATCCCCTCGTCTAACACGGTCATGCCGTAAACGTCTGCGGCGCGGTGTGAGGCGATTGCCGCCGTATCACGCGCGCCGCTTTCTTTGAGCAATTTCGCCGACCCCGCCGTATCGTAAGCAGGTTCCACGCTCGCCCCCAATTTTTTGATGTAATGCTCGCACTGCGCCAACGCTTGCGGGTGCGATGTCACCCGTTTGACGTCGTTCAGCGTCACGCCTTGATTCACGATGAGACAGTGCCGAACGCGAAAAATTTTTTCGCCGACGATGTGCAAGTTGTGGCGCACGAGGAGATCGTAGTTGCGATGAATACTTCCCGCTAAAGAATTTTCGACGGGGACGATGCCGCGATCTACTTTTGACTCTTCGACTCGGGCGAACACTTCGTCAAACGATTCGCAAGCGACGGGTTCAATTGATTCGTTGAAGTGGGCGATGGCGGCGGCTTCGGAGTATGCGCCACGCTCTCCTTGAAAAGCAACTTTCATAATCGTCAGATTCTTCTGATCACTTCGTCAGCCATTTTGGTTGTTGACAACGTTCCGCCGAGATCGGCGGTGCGGGCGCCTTCGGTGATGGCGGCGTCCACAGCGGATTCAATGGCGTGGGCTTCCTCATCAAGATGCAATGAGTAGCGCAGCATCATCGCACAACTAAGAATCGTTCCGAGTGGATTGGCGATCCCTTTACCGGCGATGTCGGGCGCGGAGCCGTGAATCGGTTCGTAGAGTCCGGGTCCAGAGTCGGCGAGCGACGCCGAGGGCAGCATCCCCATCGAACCGGCTAACACTGAGGCTTCATCGGTGAGGATGTCGCCGAAAGTATTTTCGGTGACGATCACATCAAATGAGGTGGGCGCGGTGATCAATCGCATCGAAGCGGTGTCTACTAACATGTGATCGAGAATCACGTCCGAATGTTCGGCGGCGACTCCGTTGGCGATGAGCCGCCACAGGCGAGACGTTTCGAGGACGTTGGCTTTATCTACTGAGGTAACTTTTTTCTTGCGACGCAATGCCAAACGAAAAGCAAGATCGACTACGCGACGAATTTCATAATCGTGATATTCCATCGTGTCAACGGCGCGGGTGTGACCATTGACTTGCTCGCGCATTTTGGGTTGACCAAAATACAAACCGCCGGTGAGTTCGCGCACGACGAGAATATCCACGTCTTTGATGCGATCTGCTTTGACAGGTGAAGCGTCGAGTAACGCCGGATGAGTCTTGACCGGGCGCAAGTTGGCAAACACGCCTAAACCTTTTCGTAATGCAAGCAAACCTTGTTCGGGTCGCACCTTGGCATTGGGGTCATCCCATTTGGGCCCGCCGACCGCGCCGAGCAAAACCGAGTCGGAAGCTTTACAGGCTTTCAGCGTTTCGTCGGTCAACGCGACTCCGTATTGATCAATGGCGCAGCCGCCCATCAGATATTCGCTGAAAGAAAATTCGTGATTATATTTCTTTGCAAGAACTTGTAATACGCGAACTGCTTCGCTGACAACTTCAACACCGATGCCGTCGCCGGGGAGAAGGATAATGTTAGATTTCAAATTTTAGTCTCCATATTTTGACAAGATGAAGGGATGAAGAGATGACAAGATGATGTTTGGGTCATCATTTCTTTTTGATTAGCCATGTGTCTGTGTGATTGATCATGCCGACCAGGGTTCTGATGATTTCGTTGTAAGTTTTGTAAAGTTTGCGCGCCTCTTCTTTGCTGATGTAATCGCAATCTACCGCAAACTCCAACCACACTTGTGTCTCTGCCGCTTCTGCTTCGGAGTCGGACAACTTACTGATGAAGGCGGCTTCGTAGCGGCGTTTGCGCCACGCTTCCGCAAGATTCGCGCAAACAGATCGAGATGATCTTCGCACCTGATCAGTGAGCGAATACGTTTCTTCTTTCGGGAAAGTTTTTGACAGCCTAAAAATTTTCTGCGCTGTTTCAAACGCTTTTTGATAAACTTGCAAGTCAGTGTGATTTTGAATCTTCTTAGCCATA
>CAKKQG010000272.1:6000-10474 GCA_919901875.1 Anaerolineales bacterium | reverse complement strand
GCCCATAACCCCAACATTGCCCCGAACAGCATCCGCCCCGGAGCCAACGTCCACAGATAATGATCGAAGAAACTGATCACCAATAGAGCGACGAGCGTCCCCGAAAGGATGATGGCTACAGGATGGCGAGACGGCATCACCTTTTTACCAATGGCAGCCGCCAACCCGATTAACAGCACCATGCCGCCGATCCCCAGTTCGCTCATGATCAGCATCGGCGTGTTATGCACGGGTTCAATATCATAAAAATCTTCTACGTGTTGTGAGAGTGCCAATGAGTAGTTGCCAATGCCGACTCCGAGCAAGGGATGTCCTTGAATGATTTCCCAAGTGTGCTCGATTAACCATAGCCGCGTATAGGTCGAGACCTGTTCGGTTTGCGCCTGATCATCGCCGACCCGCGTAAAGAATAATTGACGTAAGGGAATGATGAGAATGAGCAAACACAGTAGGCTTGTTAATCCAAGTGTGATCAAACGTTTGCGCTCAAAGCGACGAAAGTGAAACAGGATTATCAGAGCGAACACGCCTAAACCCAACCATGCACTCCGCGAGAACGTGAGCGCGATTAAGGTAATCGTGACCGCGAACATCATCAACGCGATTGCTTTTCGTTTAGGCTGAACCAAGAATAGGATCACAGGCGCGGCGAGGAAGACTAACGCGAAGCCGCCCAAGATATTTGGATGAGGCAGTGTTCCGTAGGCGCGCAGCCAACGCGCGCCATCGGCGAGTTGAATCACGCTGGCTCCACTGAACTGCGGAGTAAGATCGCCGGGCCACTCTAGACCTAACGCTATTGTGAAAGTGGTTGATTGAATACCGAACTGCGCGAAACTTATTATCGCTTGCGTTACTAAGGCGGCGCACGAACCAAGCGCGAACCAACGCCACGCTTGAGGCGTGTCGCGCAGTGAGAGATAAAGCCCGAACACGAGCCACAAGTGAAGACTGACGTGCAACGATATGCGCCAGTCGAGCGACCATATAATACTGAGGCTGGCGAGCGTGCAGATGCCTAAGAGCCAAACGTCAGGTTGCGCGCCAGACTTCCGAAGTCTGCAAGACTTCGGAAGTCTTTGCAACTGCTTGATGCCCCAAACAAAAATGATGATCAGCGCCAGCCCATCGCTCGCAAAAAAAATCGCATCGCTGTAAGTGAAATAGATTCGCGGATGAGTAATGGCAACCAGATCGCGGTGATACCAAAACGTTAACGCTAACGGCAGTAGCCCAATCGCAATGGCTTGAATAGCAGTTAGTAATACAATCATCTTGTGCGTTATATTACTCTATGATGAACCCACACAGTATCCCCGAAGCATTTTCGCGCACCGCCGCAAAGTATGATGCCTTTGCCAACGATCATCCTCACTTGACGCGGATGCGCCACAAAGTTTACGCGCACCTCTCGCGCCACGTTCCGCCCGGTGCGCGCATTTTGGAACTCAACGCCGGAAGTGGCACGGATGCAGTGGCGTTAGCACAGCGCGGTTATTTCGTTCACGCCACCGACATTGCGCCGGGGATGTTGGATCGTTTGCGCGATAAAGTGAAAGATTTACGATTAGAGGATCGGGTGACGATGGAAGAACGATCCTTCCTTGCGTTAGCCGACGTGGCAGGCGCACCCTTTGACTCTATCTTCTCCGATCTCGGCGGGCTCAATTGCGTGCCCGATCTTTCACCGATCATTCGGCAATTGCCAAAGGTGCTGCGCCCGGGTGGCGTGGTGACTTGGGTCTTGATGCCGCCTATATGTTTGTGGGAAATGGCTGAAGCCCTGCGTGGAAATTTTCGTGTTGCCTTTCGCCGATTTTCGCCAAACGGTGTGCGCTCTCATCTCGAAGGTTTGAATTTTGACGTTTACTATTTTTCGCCGCAACAAGTTATAAATTGGTTCGGCGATGATTTTGAAGTGCTGTCTCTCGAAGGCTTGTCCGTCATTACGCCGACTGCCGAGAGCAAAAACTTCGCCAAGATGTTCCCGCGTGTGTATCGCATGTTAAGTTGGCTTGACGATCATCTTTCGCCCCATTCGCCGTGGAATGGGTGGGGAGATTTTTTTATTTTGTCATTGCGTTACATTCCAAAAGTAGATAAACCTATCGAGTCCGCGTAGGCGGACTTCGCTTTGTGTTGCGGCGATTTCAATCGCCAGAGCCTTTTTGTAAAAATTCACTATGATGTTGAACACTCATCTCGGCACGAACAGTCTTTTATGGTTATCTGCCCGTCTCGGTTCTCAAGCCGTGCTGGCGCTCTTCACGATCTTAATTGCTCGTCAATTGGGCAGTGCCGCTTTTGGAGAATATGCCTTCGTTGTCGCTATCGTTTTCATCGGCAACATGGTAACAACCTTTGGCACCGACATGGTCCTCATACGTGACATCGCCGCGCGTCAAGATTATTCACGTCTCGCTCCATCATTGATTATTCAGCTGTCCTTATCGGCGGTATTTATCGCTGTCACATTCTTCTCTACTACACTTGTCGCCCTAAAAATTTACAGTCTCTCTCTGATTCCGTTAGCGTTCTTCACCGTGTTCACTTCTGTGTTGCGTGGTCAACAACGCATGGATTTATATGCGATTCTCGGTTTGACGACGGCGGTGCTGCAATTATTTTTCGGTATTCTCTTTATTCAACGCGGGACAAGCATCGTAACAGTGGCGATCCTTTTGTTGATCGTTCAAGTGGCAGCAGCATTCATCGCTTGGACGTTATGCCGTCGCCAAATTCCGCATTGGACAACTTCGCGCGATCTTTTTATCTCGGCTCTCAAAGTAAGCGCGCCGATTGCCGTGTTAGGCATCCTCACGATCCTCTACCAAAAAATTAGCATCCTCATGGTAACGTTCTCGCTTGATGCGAATTCCACCGGCTGGTTCTCGGTGGCGCTGCGCGTGATCGAGTTCGCCAAGATCGGGCATCTCGCCGTGTTCACCGCGTTGTATCCGGCGATGGCGAAAGAGCAGAATAAAGGATTCGCTAAGGAGTGGATTGTTTTGTTGTTTGCCGCTTGCGCTCTATCTGCTTTCTTGTTTCTCTTTGCTTCGCCGATCATTTTTATTTTGTTCGGCACAGACTATATCGCTGCTGTTTCTCTACTTCGCTTGCTCGCTTGGGTTTTGATTCCATTTACATTCAACACATTGCTCGTTCTTTCGTTTCTTGCTATCGGGCATGAGCGACCCGTGTTGTATGCTTCATCAATCGGGCTATTTATTTTGGTCGCACTTAATATGTGGTGGATTCCTTTAACGGGAATCGTCGGGGCGGGGTGGTCGCTTCTCGCGGCAGAGTCGGCGCAAACTGTGGTGTTGATCTTTTATCGAAATCGCGCGTCCATAACAAATCGAGTCTCACGTGAGTTTTCCCAATCAACCTGACAAACATCACGCCGAGTCGTTGCTCACTGCACAAGACATCGTCGCCTATCGCGCCCGCTTAGGTCGTATGCCCGATCTTCATTCGCCGCGCGGCGCGTTGTTTTGTTTGGAGCGTGGTCTGCCGCATCGTTTGCGTTGGCGCATTCCAGTGCGTAAAGCCGGAAGCATGAACGCCGACCTGCACGAAACCACGCGCACAAAAAATCCGGTGGTGATCTTGACGAACTTCGGTGGCGGTTCGCCGATGGTAGTTGAATTGGCGGAAGAGTTGATCGTGATGGGCGTGCATAAAATGATCTTGCTGACGTGGGGCGGATCGCTGCAACCCGATCTTAAACACGGTGACACCGTCATCTGTTCCCGCGCCATCCGTGATGAGGGTACCTCTCATCACTACCTCCCGCCCGAAAAATATATTGACGCCGACTCGGCTCTCGTCGAGCGACTCGCCCAATCAATTCAAGCGCGTGGCGCGGCGTGTTCAATTGGCACAACGTGGACGACGGATGCGCCTTATCGTGAGACACTTGCTGAAGTTAAGCAGTATCAGGGTGAAGGAGTCAAAACAGTAGAGATGGAATCGGCGGGACTCTTCACCGTGGGGCGAGTGCGCTGCATACAAACCGCGTCGGTGGTTGTGGTGCTGGATAGCTTGGCATCGTATCGTTGGCAAGTGCCTCAACGGTTAGACTCGATTCAACGTTCTCTCGAACTCGCCTACGCCGCCGCGATAGATGTGTTGGGCGAACCTTAAACGCATGAGCCTTTCTTTTGCCTGCCCCAAATGCCACGCTCAATTAGCGTCGCCATCACCTGAAGCATTCGTCTGCCTTGCCGACAATCTGCGCTTTGAGCGCGCGAATGGCGTCTGGCGATTCTTGCTTCCTGAGCGTCAAGCGTATTACGCCCAGTTCATCGCCGATTATGAAACTGTCCGTCGGAGTGAGGGGCGCAGTTCGAGTGACGTAAATTATTATCGCTCACTACCATATCGTGATCTAAATGGGCGCCTGTCCGCCGATTGGCGCATCCGCGCGGCGAGTTTCGATTCTTTTCTAGCGCATGTTCTTCTCCCGCTCGAA
>CAKKQG010000272.1:0-5900 GCA_919901875.1 Anaerolineales bacterium | reverse complement strand
GAATCGTTGCGTGTTCTTGCCCCAAATGGAACGCTGGTCATCCTGGACTCGCCGCTTTATCACGACGCTCGCAGTGGCGCGCAAATGGTTAAAGAACGGGAAGGTTTGTTCACGAAGCGATATGGTTTTCGATCCAACGCGTTGAAGAACCAAAATTATTTAACTTATTCATCTCTACAACAATTGGGCGCGACGCTTGGTATCCGATGGCAATTTATCACGCCGAATTATGGACTGCTGTGGGAGATGCGACCATTCAAGGCGAAATTGTTGGGGCAGCGCGAGCCTGCGAAGTTTCATGTTGTTGTGGGGCGCTCAAGCGATTGAAATCGCCGCAACACAAGGCAAAACCTGCCTACGCAGGTTTCAAGTCCGCGCAGAGCCTGTCCTGACGCGAAGCGTGTCGAAGGACGGACTTCGCTTTGTGTTGGCGCGAATTTACCCGAAGGGGCCGCACTCTTTATCCGTTTGTAATTTGACTTACAGGCGAGTTTGATCTACATTGATGGCACAAGGAGACTACCATGCTTAACTATCCACTTACTTTATCATTCAAGGTGATTGCTTTTAACCCGCAAGTGCGGGTGACCGATGCTTCCGGCAATTTAGTGCTGTATGTAAAGCAGAAAGCATTGGCGTTGAAAGAAGATATCAAGATATTTTCTGACGAAGGTCAGAAGAATCAACTGTATCAAATGAAGGCGAACAAGATTATTGACTTCTCGGCGCAGTACAACATCACCACGCCAAGCGGCGGGGCATTGGGCGCGGTGAAGCGGCAAGGGATGGCATCGTTGTGGAAAGCGACCTACAACATAGTAGATGCCGCAGGCGCGGAGGCCGGTCTCGTCCACGAAGAAAACCCCTGGCTAAAAGTTTTGGACGGGCTGGTGAGTGATATTCCGTTTGTGGGCATGTTCATCAACCCCGCCTATTTAGTGGAGTATCGCGGCAGCACCGTGCTGTATCTCAAGAAGCAGCCCGCTTTTATGGAAGGCAAGTTCACGGTTGAGAAACGCGGCGACTTCAGCGATGCCGACGAAGGCTTGTTGATGTCGTCGGTGATTATGACGATGATGTTAGAGCGCTCACGCGGCTGATCTGATCGGACGATCTAGGACCTCGCAAGTCATCTTGCGAGGTCTTTTGTTTTAAATGCAGATTGAGATAGGATGCGGGCAAATAATTGCAATTTGCTTGAGGCGGCAGCTTTGCCAGACAGGAGAGGTGACACTATTTTGCGACGGGCAAGGGGCAATCCGCTCATCGTCGAAGAGGTAATTCGCATGTTAATTGATCGCGGGGCGGTTGCTGCCGCCGGTTTTCGGTGAACGTATTGGAACAAGTGCTTGGCAAAGAGGCTTGAATCTTTATTTGCTTTTTGATTAGCGCAAATTTAAAAATGATGTAGAATGAGTCATACCAACAGTCCGCGCCAATAATGACTGCGACTCAATTCTATTTTTGGAGGAACCTATGACACCTACACCTACGACACCCGCTCCTTCGACTCCTGCGCCCGCGCCGACCCCTGCCCCTATGTCGACTCCTGCGCCCATGCCGACTCCTGCCCCTGCTAAGCCTGCCCCCAAACCGGCGGCGAAGAAGGTGGTCAAAAAGAAGACGGTTAAGAAGGTTGCCAAGAAGAAAACTGCCAAGAAATCTACCAAGAAAACCACCAAGAAGAAGACTGCAAAGAAAAAGAAAAAGTGACGTTTCCTAAGCAGTCGCTCAAAACCTTACCGTGGCGCGGTTTATTGGCGGCTTGTTGAGGTAGTAAAAATAAAGACCCTTCAATACCTGAAGGGTCTTTTGATTCTGGACATCTCAAAGAAACCCGTTTTCTCCGAGAAAACGGGTTTCTTTGACATACGGGTATTTACCCTCCTAACCACATCGGCAACAAGAAGGATGGGTTGAGGTGTTGGGCGATGATGTAAAACTCGACCTGCAGACGGAAGAGCATTTGCGGCGTAATTAAGTGCCACACGAACCACGGGGTTGCCGCCATCCCGCTCCCGAACAGCCCCAAGGCGTAATCGAACCAGGTGAGGCTAAAACGCGGACGGGCGAGCTGGGTGATACGCCTCATCGCGTTGGGTCTAAGGGTGGGGGGGGCGTGTACAAGGGGATACGTTTGTAAGGCGTCTGCCACAGCCGAGGCGGCGTCACCGTGAGTGGGTTGGGTCATTCTTCCATCTCCTCTAACTTTTCTCTCAAGCGTTCCTTGGCGCGGAACAAGCCCGTCTTCACTGTGCCAAGCGGCAGGCTCAACACTTGAGCGATCTCTTCGTACGATAATTCTTGTTGATAACGTAAACTGATCAGCAGGCGATAACTTTCGGGCAGGTTGTCAATCTGCGCGTGCAAAAATTTCCGGGTTTGGTTTGTCTCGACGTTTGCCACCACATCCGTCTCGTCTGGCACATCCAACACCTGGTCTTCGCCAAACGCCGAGAGGTCGCGGCGTAAACGCGGCAGGCGGTTGTAACACAAATTGGTGACAATGCGATACAGCCAAGTGCGAAATTGCGATTGCCCCCGAAAGTTGGGCAAAGCCAACCACGCCCGTACGAAGGATTCCTGTGCCACGTCTTCGGCTTCGCGCGGGTCGCCTACGGCGCGCAACGCCAAGTTGAAAACAAATTGTTGGTGTTCTACCACAAGCGACTCAAATGCCTGTGTGTCTCCCTTTTGCGCTTGTCGCACCAATACCGAATCTTGATCAGCCACAACACGTCTTTTCCCTGTTACTTATTAGACCAGATTTTGAGGAAAAAGTTTCGCCCACGCCAAGACCAGACTTCCGAAGTCTCGCAGACTTCGGAAGTCTGAAGCACACTGAAACTTTTTCTAGTGTTCACTGTCTAATTTTTCAGAAGGAGATACTCTATGAGATATAGATTTTTAATTGCAGGCGGATTAGTGCTGGCGATGATTGCTCTATGCGGCGGCATGGTGTTATCGCTGACGAACATTGGCGCGATGATCCCTCGACCCGACATCGGCAACACTCGTTGGGCGTGGTTCAACACGAATCGCTACTCGGCAGAAGCGACGGACGAGAAACGTTTTGCCGTTAACGCTCCCGCCAAGTTGAACGTGGAGAACGCCGCAGGCAAAGTGACGGTGACAGGTGGAAGCGGCAAAGAGATCGTGATCGCCATCCGCAAAAAAGGATTTGGATCGACTCAAGCCGACGCCGACTCGGCGCTTGCCGCGCTGAAGATTGACATGACTCAAAACGGTGATGCCGTCACCGTTAAAGTGATTCCACAAAACCCAGCCAACCAAGTAGACTTTACTATCACCGTCCCCGAAGAAACAGCCATCACCACCTCTAACCTCTTTGGCGACACGACCCTCTCTAACATCAAAGGCGATATTGATCTCAAGACGAATGCCGGCTCAGTGCGCGTAAGCGATGTGCAAGGAAAGATCAAATTGCAGTCGGACTTCGGCGAGATTCGATTGGAGCGGGTGACAGCCGACGCGTTGGACATTGGATCTAACGCGGGCAGTATAAAGTTGAAGCAGGTGACGGTGAAAGAAACGGTGACGGTCAAAACGGATTTTGGCAATGTCAATTTGGATCAGGCAATTGCCAAGTCGTACGATCTCAAAACGAATGCCGGTAAGATCGAAGTGAATGGCGCAAGCGGTTCGCTGAAGGCGGCAACCGAATTCGGCGGCATTGAGGTGACGGGCGGCGAGAAAGTTCAACTTGATCTCAAAAGCAATAGCGGATCGATTCGTTATTCAGGATCGTTGGGTGAGGGACCTCACACGGTTCGCACCGACTTCGGAAGCATCACCTTGATCCTGCCGAAGGATTCGGCGTTGAACGTTGATCTCAAAACCGATCTGGGTTCGATCAAATCTGATCTGCCGTTGACGACGAGTGGGTCTCAATCGCGCACACATTGGTCGGGGACGATCAATGGCGGCGGCGCGGGTTTAAATGCCAAAACTAACAATGGCTCGGTTGCCATTGAAATTCTGAAATAGGAGAATGTGTTATGAGCAACTTCTTTGATATATTCCCGTGCTTTGCGTTTTTGGGTTTCTTTGTGGTGTTGTTCGGTTTTATCGCTTTGATGCGTTACATCAGCTATCGTGAGACGTTGGCGCTCGCCGAAAAAGGTCTGGTGAAACCCAATGGGCGCCACGGCGATGGCAAGAACACACTGCGTTGGGGAATTGTGCTTGCCGCGTTAGGTCTGGCGCTTTCGGCGGGGTTATACCCCATTGGCTTTTTGACCGGATTAAATCTGCCGTTGGGGTTTGGTCCTTGGATGATCGCCGGTTTTTTGCCAATGTTCTTCGGTCTGGGTTTGATCTTGATCTATGTGTTAACGCGTGAGGAGAAGAAAGAGAAAATCGAAGAGAAACGGAACGAGCCGCCGCCGAGTTGATAAAAAAATTCCGAAGTCGTAGAGACTTCGGAATTTTTTTATTGCGGCTTCGGCAAATTTGTATACGACGGCGTCGGCGGTTTGCCGCCCATCGTTTTCTCGATGCGATCTAAACGAGTCAGGATGTCGGCTTGCAGGCGGTCTACTTTTTCGTGCAGGTGAGCGATCTCCAGTTCTGCTTTTAAATTGATTTCGTATTCAATATCGGAGCGCACGCGATCTTTAGAGGCTTGCCGATTTTGGCTCAGCAACACAAAGACCGACAACACAATCGCTTCGAGCGAGACGACCATCGTCAGCAAACCAAATGGATAGGGATCGAATTTGGGGATTATGGGAACGACGTCAACGTTGAGGCTGATCCATGTGGCGAACCACAGAACATGAAGCCCAAGGAAGGGAATACTGCCACTGAACTCGGCGATCCAATCAGCAGATTTTTGGAGCAGCGTGCGTTTGTCTTCCACTTCTTCGTTGACGTTGCGTGTCACGCGCCCACGCAGCAGATCGTCGGCTTGGCGGATGCGTTGACCCATGACGGCTAAAATATCGAGCGCGGCGGCGGGTTTGCTTTGCAGAAAACCGAGCAGATCGTTGCGATCCACAATCAAGAGATCGCAATCGGCGAGAGAGGTAGCAGTGGCAGTTCGCGCGCCGCCATCTAAAAGCGAGAGTTCACCAAAGAAGTCGCCGACGTTGGGCTTCGCCAAAACGATCTTTTGCCCGCTATGATCTTGCACCGAAATTTCTATCTCCCCTTTGCTGATGACGTAAAGGCAGTCACCGGGGTCGCCGTGACGAAAAATAATCTCGCCCTGTGCGACGGCAGTGTGGTCGATCATTTTAGCGAGCGCGCCGCGCTCTTCCTGATCGAGCAGTTGAAATAAGGGAACTTCGGCTAGTAAGGCATCATCAGCAGGCATAGTGATATTCTCCAAAAAGATCTGGACTTACGCAGTTCACAGAAATTTTTATCACGAATGTCACGAATGTTCCGAATTTGACGAATAAAACAAAAGAAAAATTCGTTTTATTCGTTTATTCGTGTCATTCGTGATTAAGGTGCGTAAGTCAAAAAAATATTTCATTTATACGCCCTCGATCACAATCATTTGCGATCTGGCAGAGGCGTGGCGCATCTTGCGCGCCTCACTGTATTCGGGCGAGTTCAACCACGCTTTTGCCTGTTCGAAATTTGGAAATTCCAGAATCACTAAACGCTTGGGCGTCCAATCGCCTTCCAGCGTTTCGGTTTTGCTGCCGCGCGCGATGTACTTGCCGCCATAGTGAGTCACGGTTGCGGGCGCAAGCTTTTTGTATTCTTCGTATACAACAGGATCGGTCACGTCAATATCAACAAGAATGTAAGCAGACATAGTAATCTCCAATTTCAAAAATCCAAAATCCCAAAAACCCAAAACCCCAAACTTCCAACTTCCAATCTCCAATCTCCAATCTCCAATCTCCAATCTCCAATCTCCAATC
>CAKKQG010000271.1 GCA_919901875.1 Anaerolineales bacterium | reverse complement strand
AGAATCTCCACGCGGCGATCAATGTTGCGCGGCATGAGGTCGGCACTGCCCACATACACTTCCTCCTCGCCGCCGTTGCGGAAATAGAAGATGCGGCTGTGTTCAAGGAAACGCCCGACGATGCTGGTCACTTTAATGTTGTCGCTCACGCCCGGCACACCGGGGCGCAGACAGCACATGCCGCGCACGAGCAGATCGATCTTCACGCCTGCTTGCGACGCTTGATACAACAATTGGATCATCCCTTTATCTACCAACGAATTGATCTTGAAGATGAGCTGACCCTTCTTGCCTTTGCGTTGTTGTTCGATCTCGCGTTTGATCAACGCTTCCATCCGCGCCCGCATATTAATCGGCGCAACGATCAGTTTGCGGAAGTTTGTTTTCTCTGAGTAGCCGGTGAGATAGTTAAACAAGTCGGTTGCGTCGGCGCCGATCTCTTTATCGCAGGTGAACAGGCCAATATCGGTGTACGTTTGCGCCGTCTGCGTATTGTAGTTGCCGGTGGCTATATGAATGTAACGACGGATGCTATCGCCTTCTTTGCGAATCACCAACGCAATTTTGGAATGAGTCTTCAACCCTAACAATCCATACACCACATGAACCCCTTCCGCTTCCAGCGCTCTTGCCCAGGTGATGTTGCTCTCTTCGTCGAACCGCGCTTTGAGTTCCACTAACACCGCCACTTGCTTGTTGTTGAGGCTGGCTTCGAGCAATGCTTCGACCACGGGCGCGTTCCGCCCGACGCGGTACAACGTCTGCTTAATTGCCAGCACATCGGGGTCATGCGCGGCGGTTTTGAGAAATTCCACGACAGGCATGAACGAGTCGTACGGGTGATGAAGGAGAATGTCTTCGCGGCGGATGGCGGCGAAAATGTTGCCGTCGTCGTATCGTCCATCTAACACTTTGGGTGTGGCTGGCACAAATGGAACTTCCTTGAGGTCGTAACGATCAATGCTATACAGAGTCATCAAACTGCTGAAACCCAATTGACCGTCAATCGAATAGACATCATTGCGATCCATCTCCAGATTTTCGATCAACAGATCGCGGATGCGTGATGGCATTGCCTCGTTGATGGACATTCGCACGACAGACCCGAAGCGTCGTTGGCGCACACTCTCTTCAATCGTCTCCAACAAATCGGACGCTTCAAGTTCTTGTATCGCCGTATCGGCGTCGCGCGTGACGCGGAAGGGATGCGCCTCGACGACCTTCATGCCGGGGAAGAGCGTGTTCAGGTTGGCGGCGATCACTTGATCGAGCCAGACGAAGTAATGATGAAACGGCACGGTGCCATCTTTACGCACGCCGCCGGAAGATCGTTTGATCGGCACCAAGCGCGGCAGAGTATCCGGCACTTTCACCCGGGCGAATCTCTGCTGACCCTTTTTCTCTTGCACGATCACCGCCAGACTTAAACTTAAATTTGAAATGTGAGGGAAGGGGCGACCCGGATCGAAGGCGAGAGGTGTGAGAACCGGAAAAACAACTTCTTGAAAATGTTCCTCGACCTTCTCCCGTTGCGCGTCGTTTAATTCTTTGTACTCTAAAACGTGAATGCCCGCCTCGTCGAGTTTAGGTTTGATGTCGTTATACCAACACTTGCGGGCATCGTTCATCAAGCTCGCCGCCATCTTACGGATCGCCGCGAGTTGCTCGGCCGCCGTCATGCCGTCGGCCGGAATATCTACGACGCCGGCAGCGATCTGTTGTTTGAGCCCGGCCACGCGCACCATGAAGAACTCATCCATGTTGATGCCAACAAACGCCAAAAACTTGACGCGCTCCAATAACGGATTGCGATCATCCTGCGCCTCTTCCAATATGCGCCGGAAGTATTCCAACATGCTCAACTCGCGGTTGATGTACAGCGTGGGGTTTTCGAGGTCAATTTTCTGTTCGTCTGCCATAGCACACCTCGATTCGATTATACTGCGCTCTGCAAATTAAGAAGGATGAAGGATAAACGATGAAAAAAGAATTTTGGGCAGCAACAATCTTCATTGTCTTTATTGCGGCGTGGCTTCGGTTTTATGATCTGACAAACTATCACGGTGGATTACTGCTCGATGAAATCTGGATGGCGTTGAACGCGCGGAACTTGGGCGAAGGTGTCACCGTCTGCTGCCCGTTGTACTTTTCACTCCCTTTTGGCGGACATCCGCTTTTCGTTTACCTCTCTTGGCTCGCCCAATTATTTTTCGCCCCGCCATTCGCCGGACGTACCCTCTCGGCGACGCTCGGCACGTTGAGCGTTTTATCTTTAATCTTTATCCTTTATTCTCTATCTCGTTCAAAGTTGCTTGCCCTTGTTGGCGGCTTCACGCTCGCCACCACCGTCTCTCACATCACCTTCAGCCGCGCCGGTTTAGAAACATTATTACCTTCCGTGATCGCCATTCCCTTAATTTGGCTGATCTATCAAACATACCAAAAAGAATCATGGCGATATGCTCTGCTGTGCGGCATTGTTCTGGGTTTGAGCTTCTATAGCTACGCGCCTGCCGCCGCCTTCCCCATCGCCGCCCTCGCCTTCGCCGCGTGGCGTTTCGTTTCTTTACGGAATACGCAATACGCATCACGTATTCAGTATTCCGTATTGCGTATCACGTTGATCATCCTCATCGTCTCTCTCCTCTGCATCACTCCTTTCCTCTATACTCTGTTGTTCACGCCCAATCAATACTTCTCACACTTGCTTGGCACAACGCAAGCCACGCGAAGCGGAAATATTTTTTTGAGTTTGATCGAGAATACACTGCGCGTGATCGGCGGCGTGAGCATTGAAGGGCAAGTGACAGGCGAACACAACTTTCAAGGTCAACCATTGTTCAATCCTGTTGTCTCGCTGTTCTTCTGGATCGGACTCTTGATTTCAATCATCGGCGCTTGGCGTAAGCAACCCGCGCCTCAACTGATGATCGTTTGGGCAGTATGCACGTCACTCCCGACCCTCTTCTCCGATCACGCACCTAACTTCGCGCGATGGCTGCAAGCCTTACCCGCCCTCGTATTTTTTGTGGGCGTAGGCGTAATGTGGAGTTGGGAACGACTCTCTCTCTTAGCAACACAAAATAATCGTAACTGCTCGGCGTCATTGCGAAGAGTGTTCTTCGCGTTCGCTCCTTCGCTTCGCTCGGAGTGCTTCGCAAAGCAATCTCATG